>JAHIVV010000054.1 GCA_018816525.1 Elusimicrobiota bacterium | reverse complement strand
TAAGCCTCCTTTTTGGTGTTTTTCCGTCGATAACGAAATTATACCAAAAAACGAGGCTTTTTTCTTTCTTTTTCACCTGCCAAGTGAATCTACTTTTTTAATTTTCCGTCTATAGTAGCTTTTCAATATCGGATTCAGGGGGTAATTCAAATTATTCAGAAGTAATAATTTATCCCGAAAGAAATGTACGTTGATTTGTCTTTGGTATTTGACTGGTCAGTGTTGAATCCTATTTTGAATTTAAATGGCTGGAAATAACAGGTTGATATTTCTGCTAAAATTGAATCAGAATAATCCTTGTAAAGCAAATAAACAATTCTTGTTTTATTAAGGGAAACATTGAAATAGTCCCAGAAATTCTGTTCAAATCCGATAGTTAAGCTGTTGCCCGGAAAACCCTGAACCATGAATAAAGTATTTGAAAGCGTAGGGTTTATGGATGAAAGAAGGTAAAGGCCTTTCTGGACGGTGTTTAAATCTTTGTCATAACTATATTTCGTCGAAGCAAGGGAGAGAGTTGTAAGTTCAAACAACCTGAGTGAAGCATTGGTTTCAAATGAACTTTGTTCTAAATTTATCCAGACATACCTTTTTGTTCTGATTTGGTAAATACGTTGTGAGTTGTTTGTGTTTTGTCTGTTTGCTCCAAGCTGGAGCCACCAGCTTGACTCCTCAAGCGGTTTGTTATCAAAAGAAAATCCCCAGCCTGCATTTAATCCTGTACTGTTGGTTTTGTAGTCTTCAGATTCCGGTGTGATACTAAGAGAGATCCCTGCATTAAAGTTTTTTCCCAAATTAAAGTTTAATCCTGAATAAAGTGTCCTTGTCACTGAAGAAATGCTTGAACTATAAGCAGAGTATTGAAAGTTTAAGCTTAATGTTTTACTAACATCGGCATTAAAACTAAAATCATTTGCCTTGTAAGCGTTTGGGCCGGAGGTATAGTTGTATCCTGCATCATAGGAAGAGAAACAAAAAGTAGGCAGGAAAATAATTAAAACTGACAGAAGAAATTTTTTCATCGTATTATATGCGATTGCTAAAAATCAAGTATTATTCTGGTGGTTACGCCCCTTTCATCGGTTTTGTCGAATTTAAAAGTATTCCTGCTGTAAGCATCATTCATTATATAGATTCCACCCAGCACCCAGGTAAGATATTTTTTAAGCTTAATACTGAATTCAAGGTTTGTGTTTACCCCGGTTGAATCAATTTTTTCTGCAGGAAGACTGGCATCATTTTTTTCAACCGTATAATAGGCCCAAACCTGTGTGCTTAAAAGGTCCTTAATAATGTCATAAACAATACTGATGCTGTAATTCTGCCCTGCTGTTAAATAATCTTTCACAAGATTTTGCGAATTCAATAAGTTTATACCCATGTTTAAATTTAAGCTTTTATTTACCGGTGTGCTCAAGTAAAACCCGTTGCGGTATGTAAGACAATTATCAGAAATGCAGGTTTTGTCAGTATAGTTTATACTCTGAAAGTCAAAGGAGACTGTTGCCGTTTTCTTTATCCTTTTAAAATAATTTAATGACAAAGTGTAAGTGTAATTATCCTGCAGGGCTTGCAGGTCTCCAATTGCTTCGCTAAAGGAATAACCTATAGTTATTTTTGAAAGAGTTTCTGCAGGCGGGATATATCCGGTATTAGCACTATAGGTTTTTTGAGTAGTCGTGATTTTACTTTTGTCTTTTTTTAAATTATTAAACCACTGGTTGTAGCCTAGCCCAAAATCAATTTTATCTGTTGCCTTGTAGGTGTTTTGAAAATCAAAAGTTCTTCTGTCATTTTGGATTCCCGGCGCTCCGTATGAATAAAAATCAGGCTGGGTTTCCTGAAGGTATAGTGAAGAAATTAGTTTTGATTTTTTATAGTTCAGCCCGGCCATCCAGCCATAATCAGTTGTTGTGGTTCTGGTAGAAACAAAAGCATTGTTACTTAGCATAAATTCTGTTTCGAGTTCAAGCGGTTCCGAGATTTGATAGCCCGCAATAGCACCCCAAACTTTGTTTTCAGAAGGCGTAGTTAAAGTTTGTGAACTTCTTTCTATGTTTCCCGCCTCTTCATAACTGTAAACATAATTTGTTCCTAATGTAAGTTTTGGAGAAAACTTATATTTAACCTTTGCGCCGGTTAACCATCTTTCGTTAATTATATTTGTTGCGTTCGAATCTATCGAAGGAGTTTCAACTCTTGCTATAACCAGCTCAGTGGAAACTTTGTCAATCCTGTTTTCAAGATATAATCCGCGCATACTCATGTTTGATAAGGCAAGCTTCGAAAAATTAGGGAAGATATCACCCAATTCAAAGCTGTAATTATTTCCATATCTGCTGAAAAGGAAGCTGAATAATTCGTTTCTTATGCCTGTTGTGTCTGTAGATTGTGCAGTATGGTAAGTATTAAAGAAAAATTGTGTCGGGTTTTCTGAATCGTAAGAAATACTATTTAAATTTATGCTTCCGACAAAATCTTTCCAGTTATTTTTATCCGTGTCCCTCAAAGACACATTTAGGCTCCCTCCGAAACTTTTCCAGAAGGCCTTATGTTCTTTAGGAGATATAGCCGAAACATCGAACCTGATGAAATCAGATTCAATAATATATTTATTGTCCATGATTAAATATATTTTGTAGAAATAAGTTCCGTTGTAATTTGTAGGGACTGAAAATATTATTTCTGTAGTTGCAGTCTCCCCTGGTCTTATATCGCTATTGTCTTTAACGGATCTTATTCTGCCCACATATTTTTTGTTCTCGTTGAATATTTCTGCCTGAACATAGTACTTGTTCTTTTCCCAGATTTCGTTCCCCTGATTTAATAATGCAGTCCTGAACGTGATTTGTTCACCGGCATTTGCCGGATCCGGTGAGGCTATAGAGATTTGGGCTTTTCCTTCGGCCAGTGCGTGCAGGTTTTGAGAAGACACAATAAAGACAAGCAGATATGAAAAAAAACACAAAATGTGCTTATATAAAATCCTTAACTTCATATAAAATAATTTATCATATAGAACCGGTTTTGTCAATTTGGTCATCAATTTGGCTTGACCTTTTATTTGGAATTTACTATATTGCATAATTACAGATGACAAAAAAACGTATCGCATTAGTTGATGATGATATTGGCATTCAGGAGATGTTAAGGGGTGAACTTGAAAAATCCGGGTATGAGGTAGAAGTTATTCCGGACGGCCAGTTATTTTTTGAAGCAATAGCAAAAAATAAGCCTGACCTGGTTCTTTTAGATGTCAGCCTGCCGGGCATGGATGGAATTTCACTATGCCATGAGTTAAAACGCGCGCCCGGGCTTAATAATATTCCTGTAATCATGCTTACGGCTTATGCTGACAAAAAAACAGTTGATGATTTAAAGACTTTTGGTGCTGAAGATTTTATTGGAAAACCGTTCAGTATATCGTCGATGAAAGAAAAGATTGAAAAAATATTAAAAACAAGGGAGGTATTATGATTAGTGGAGCAATGGGTACAATTTTGGTGATTTGTGTTGTCATTATAGCCTTGACTAACCTTTTCATAGCTTTAATTATCGGCCTGGTTCTATTAAGAATAAGCAATGTTTTGTTCCAGTTAGAGAAATTTGTAAGAGCTTTAAATAACTTTACAACAAGCAGCACGGGTATTTTCGGCACAGTAATCGGGGTTATAGCAAGTATGCTTTCAAGAAAGAATAAAGGAGGTTGCTAAAATGTCTGAAAAAAGTTCTGGAGAAACGATTCTTGTTTTTTTATTAGGTGGTCTTGCAGGCGCATGTTTAGGCATTCTTTTCGCACCAAAATCTGGCAAAGAAACCAGGCAGAGGCTTAAAGTATTAGCTGAAGACCTGGGAGAAAAGGGCCAGTGTTGGGTTGAAGAAGGTAAGGATAAAGTTGAAGATCTGGTAAATCTGGCAAAAAGTAAAATTCTTCCCAAAAAAGATTAATTTAGTTCTTTATTAAAAAGGTAAAATAAAATGCCGCGGTAGCTCAGTGGTAGAGCGCAGGTCTGAAAAACCTGGCGTCGGGAGTTCGATTCTCTTCCGCGGCATTTTATATTAAAAAAAATAATCAGGCTACCCAGTATTTCTCTTTGCCGGGATAGCTCAGTGGTAGAGCAACGGTTTCGTAAACCGTAGGCCGTGGGTTCAATCCCCACTCCCGGCTCATTTAACAACAGATTATGACAAAAACCTTTGAAAAAATAATCAAGCATTTTTTGCCCATCCTTTATTTCTCGGTTTCCCTGGCTTTTTATCTGCGCACTTATGATTCCTGCCAGATTAAAATTACTTTGATCCAAATCGGCGGAGCGTTAATTTTAATGCTCTGGCTCATAAAGTTAATAGAAGAATATGACACAAACTACTTCAAAAAGAACCTCGTAGTAATAATACCCATTTTACTCGTGTTGCTTTCCAATACGATTTCACATCTGCGCTCACCTCTTCAATATGCAAGCGGCATGGAGCTAATCCGTAAAGTTATTTATTTCGGCATAGCTCTTATAATAATGAAAGAGTTTAACTCGGAAGAAAAAATAAAAAGATTATTGGGTTGGCTGTTTTTTGCCTGTTTCGTTGCAACCTTTTATGGAATAATACAGTTTCTCGATACCAGGTATTTTCCTCAGGGCATGTCTGAAAGAGGCCTGGACCCGTTTATTTGGAGAGGCGCATTCGGTACCAGAATATTCTCGACTTTCGGAAACCCTAACTTTTACGGTGATTTTCTTGTAGTTTTAGGCCCTATATGCCTGGCAATGTTTTTTAAAACACGGCAGCCGTTTTTTGGTATCTTGTTTTTGATGACGGCATTCAACGCAATTTTTACTTCATCAAAAGGCGCCTGGATCGGCTTCACTTCCGGATTTATTGCATTTTGCATTCTATACGCATTGCATTTTGCCCATCTGCAAAAACATAACATAAAAAAGATTGTATCAATAATTGTTTCTTTAGTTTTGCTGATCTGCGCTTATGCCGTATATGATCAGATAATGAAAAGAACTGATTCTGTAAAATTCAGGGTCTATACCTGGATGTCCTGCTGGGAAATGATTAATACAAATCCGATATTAGGTACAGGTATTGGTACATTTTATGTGACTTATCCCGCATTCCGCAGGCCGCAGATATTTTATATCGAAGCAAAACATAATACCGAATCAGACCATCCGGAAAACGAATACCTGGAAGTTTGGTATGATGAAGGAATAGTTGGTTTTGCTATTTTCTTATGGATAATAGTTTTGTGTATAAATTCCGGGTTAAAAAATCTGAGGATATTTTCTGCAGTTGATTTACCTCCGCCCAATGCAAAAGGCAAAGCAACCAAAATAGTAACTGACCCGAGAGCATTTTATATGCTTGGTTTTCTTTCCGCATTTATAGGAATGTTATCGCATAACCTGATGTGTGTTTCTTTAAGATTTGTTTCGTCCGGTATCTTTATGTGGCTTCTCGTAGGTTTGATAAACACATTAACTATAAATAATCCGCTGCCTATGCAGGCATCCCAGCCAATTTTGCCCCTTCGCAACCCTATACCAAAAATTGCACGCAGGGTTATACAGTTCATAATAATCTTGATAACCGATTACCTTACAGGGACGATCGCAATAATACTTTCTATAGTAGGAATAACAGGGGCAACTATTTTTGGCGTGAAAGTCCCTTTTGAAGGTGTTTTCAGGGGGTATTTTATTGCTGACGTGCATCATAACATTGCCATTTTCCATTCAAAAAATGGGCAATGGTCGGATGCGTTGAGCAATTATAACATTGTTGCTCAAAAAAATTATGGTTTTATTATGGCCCACTATTTCATGGGCAATGTTTTCAATGACAGATGGATGCTCAACCGCGAGTATCATCCGGAATGGGGTGACCATGAAACTGATTTGGCCTGGTCAGGCATAAACTTGGGCAATAAAGGAAGAATCGATGTAGAAAGGTCCATAAGCAAATACCAGGATTGCTGGACACTGGCTCCAAATTACGTCCAATCACACCATCAGGCAGGCCTTTTGTACTTGAAATTGGGTGAAACTTACAGGTCAAATAATCAAATGGACAAGGCCAGGGAAGCATGGAAAGAATCAATAAAAAGATTTGAAATGTACCACCAGATCGACCCCATTTTCGCCCAAAACTATTACCGTTTGGCATATGTATATATCCAGATGGGAGATTTAAAGAAGGCTGAAGAAACCTATTGGAGGCATTTGTACATGGCTGAATCCCTAACGCAGCCAGGGAGCGATGAAAAAGAATGGGTTTCCAAACAAATTGGCAGGCCGGCAGAAAGCGTGCCGCCTGAATGCGAAATTCATAAAGGTAATTACCATTGTTTTTACTGGGAAGATTGGGGCCAAAGAAGGAATTATGAATATGCAGAAACCTATGTTAATTTGGGTAACCTTAAATATATGACTGGAGATGCAAAGAAGGCCGAAGAATATTATTTGAAAGCATCCACAATTAGAAAAGACAATGTATCTGCTCTGAAAAATTTAGCAGTAATTTACAATAAACGAGGCCAACCTCAGGAAGCTTTGAAAATGTGGCAGAGAATTCATGAAATTAATCCCCAAGATCCGGACTTGCTTCGAGTTATGTCTCCCCCGAAAAAGTAGAGAGAAATGAACAAATATTTCAGGTACATAATACTATTCCTTCTTATATTCCCGCCTATTATTTTCTTCACTGACCTCACAAGGAATCCTTATTTTTTCCAGATTTTTTTATTAAATGTCGTAATATTAATTTTGTGGATTTTGTATTTGGTTGACGCTTTGATGAAAAAAAGTTTCAAGTGGTCATGGAGCCCGATTGAGCTGCCCTTGGTAGTTTTTACCGGTTTTGCCGTGTTCACCTGGCTCTATGCTTATTTTTCAAATCAGCCTTATCTGATAAAACAAATAATTGAAGACGGAAAAAACCTTCCGGGTTTTGGAATTAACTATCTTTATTCAAGCATTTTTTCTGAAGGTTTTAAAAAGTTTATTTTTACTCTTGTTAATTTGCTTATGGCGTATTGGATACCTGCGATGTTAATTCCTATCATGTATGAAAGGCAGGAACGCGCAAAGTTTTTTAACACAATTATAAACACATTGTTTTTCGTAGGTTTTGTTGCCGCGTTTTACGGTGTTTTGCAATACATGGAAATTGAGCCTGTCTGGCCTAAGGCGCTTAACCCTTTTGGCGGCCGTCCCGTTTCTACGTTTGGAAACCCTAACTTTATGTCATCCTACCTGGTTATGCTTTTCCCCATTATTTTAATGACTTATCTTTCCCAGATTTCCGCGGCAAAAAAAATACTTTTTCTGGGAATGCTTGAAATATATTTTTGCTCCATCGTAGCTACAATGACCAGGTCATCCTGGGTAGGTTTATTTACGGCTTTTACGGTAATAGGTTTGTTCCTGCTGAAAGACTACAGAAAAGAAAAAAGCAAATCGATTTTTGCGCGCGAAAAGAAATGGATAATTGCGATCACTATCGTGATCATAGTCACTTTTCTTACCTGGCCCAGAAGCCTGGGCGGCTCAACGCCGATATCAAGAATTACAGAGATAGAAAATGTGGCTAATACTTCATACGGTCCTATGCATCAGAGGATTATGATTTGGTCCTGCGCCTGGCTGATGGTAAAAGACGACCCAATTTTAGGCAAAGGCTGGGGTTTATTTGAATTATACTACCCTTTTTACCAGGGTAAAAGTCTGTTTAATGACCTTTATCGCGGTTTTAGGACTCATGCAAATAATGCTCACGATGAAATTCTGGAATACTGGTCCCAGATAGGTACCCTGGGCGTAGCGTTTTATTTATGGTTTTTAGTTTCATTTTTTGCTTATGGAATATATCTTTACAAAAACACATTTTTGGAAAGCAAAAGATTAATATTTATCGGTATTTTGAGCGGAACCGCAGGTATGTTTCTTGATAATATATTCGGGAATGTGTCCACCCAGTTTTGCGTGCCGGCGTTCCTTTATTGGTGGAATATGGGCACACTGGTTGGCATGGATGATACGAGGAAAATTAAGGAATACAGATTGAATTCTGTTTCGAAGGGTATTTTTGCAGTCCTTATTGTTTTTTTCTTTTTTCTTATTTTCAAATGGTATAATTTTTTTCTCGGCGAAATAAATTATTTTCAAGGTTTCAAGATGTCAAAAAAAGGAGATGTCGCGGCAGCTATTCCTTATTTGGAAAAAGCTCACTTCAATAACAAAGAAGTTAACAGCGAGTATGAGCTTGCTAATTGTTACGCGAGATTAGGCCAGCGGGATAAATCTCTTTGGGCTTATTACAACGCTTTATCGGCCAATTGCGGTTATGACGAAATACATTTTAACCTTGCGACAGTTTATGCACAAATGGGTGACATGGAAAAAGCTTTAAACAATTACACTCAGGCGCTTTACATCAACCCTATTTCACAGGAAGGATATTTTGCGCTCGGAAACATATTTCTGATAAATATTGACAAAGACCCTGATAGGGCCATTGCGCTTCTTGAAAGGGCTGTTTTCTTTTTTCCGAACAATATAGATTTTTGGAATAATCTTGGTTTTGCCTATACGAAGAAAAACGACAACAAAAAAGCCGCTGAAGCCTATCGCCGGGCAGTAGAAATAAATCCCGAATTTCAGATGGCAAGGCACAACCTGGAAGTGGCATCGCAAAAAGCAGGAATAAAATCGGAACCGATTCTTGAATATGACAGATTGGTAAAAGCAGCTGAGCAGAAAATAAATGAGAAGAATTGGCCGGAAGTTCTTAAGTTATGCAAGCAACTGGTTGAGATTTCCCCCAACAGTTACAAAGCCCGTTTTTACCTGGCCAATGCATTTTTTACTTTAGGTAAAGTTGATGAAGCCATAAATGAGTACAAGCAAGCTGTTACTATCAGCCCATCCAACTTGCCTTCTTGGGTAAATTTGGGTTTGGCTTATTCGCAAAAAAACGATAAAGAAAATGCCAGGTCAGCATTTCAAAAAGTTCTTGAATTAGACCCAAAAAACCAAATAGCTCAGGAAAGATTGAATTATTTGAGATAATTTAGTAGAATATCGTTCACGCGAATTTATATGTTTTTGGAGGTAATTAAATGTCAGGACATTCAAAATGGGCTGGTATCAAGCATAAAAAAGGTGCTATTGATGCCAAGCGCGGAAAGATATTTACCAGGCTGATAAGGGAAATCACCGTAGCTGCTAAATCCGGCGGCGGTAATGTCGACAATAATGTGCGGCTGCGTAAAGCCATTGAACA
Source organism: Elusimicrobiota bacterium (assembly GCA_018816525.1). Lineage (NCBI taxonomy): Bacteria > Pseudomonadati > Elusimicrobiota > Elusimicrobiota bacterium. The sequence goes on along the minus strand of JAHIVV010000054.1, from coordinate 66,055 downwards.
GGCAAAAGAAGCGAACATGCCGCAGGATAATATAAAGAAAGCCACGCTTCGCGGGACCGGTGAGCTTCCGGGTGTAACTTATGAAGAAACGGTTTATGAAGGTTATGGACCGGGCGGAGTCGCAGTCCTGGTTGAAGTAACAACAGATAATAAAAACAGGACCACAAGCGAGCTTAGAAAAACTTTTTCCAACAGCGCCGGAAATCTTGGCGAAAACGGAAGCGTTGCGTGGATGTTTTCAAAAAAAGGGAGCATCACAGTTGAAAAATCAAAGTATTCCAATGAAGACGAGCTTATGTCCATATCGCTTGAACTTGGCGCGGAAGATTTTCAGGCTGATGAAGATAACTTTGAAATAATAACTTCTCCGGAGAATTTTGAAAAAATTAAGCAGGAACTGGAAAAGAAAAATATACCCATCATGGATGCCGAGGTTACCATGATACCAAAAACCTATATCAAACTTACCGGTAAAGAAGCAGATCAAATGATTTCATTAATGAATGCTCTTGAGGATAGCGACGATGTCACCAATGTTTCCGCAAACTTCGATATAGATAAAGAAATACTTGAGAAGGCAGGTGTATGATAGTTCTTGGCATAGACCCCGGTCTAGCCAGATGCGGTTGGGCGGTAATTGAACAAAAGCCCAATAAGGAAAATTCAATAGTAGGTTTTGGCTGTATAGAAACACCAGCAAAAATGGATTTGCCGCAAAGGTTGTCGATTCTTTATTCATCCCTTGAAAATATCATCAAAAAATATAAACCCCAGATAGCCAGCTTAGAAAAACAATATCTTTTTCAAAACGCAAAATCAGTCCTTGCTACCAGCCAGGCCCGCGGGGTAATATTGCTTGCGATGTCCAGCAGCAACCTGGAGATAAGAGAATATAACCCAAAACAGGTAAAAATATCCGTAACAGGATATGGGGCGGCAGATAAGCAGCAAATACAGCGTATGGTAAAGATAATCCTGAAATTGAAAGAAATTCCAAAACCTGATGACATTGCTGATGCAATGGCTGTTGGTTTATGCCATTTGAATTCTTTCGATTCCCGCCTGCAGACTTTAGGAGTAAAATGATCGCATTTTTGGAAGGTATATTAGAAGAGAAGTCAGTTGATTCTGTAATTCTTGCTGTAAACGGCATAGGTTACGATATCAGCATATCAGCTGTTACCTACGAGAAATTACCTGCAACTGGAAAACTTGCTAAACTCTATATTTATGAAACCCAGGGAATTTACGGCGGCGGAATAACCCTTTACGGTTTTACAAACCTGGATGATAAAGAGATATTTCTTGTATTTAAAGACGGGCTCAAAAATACAGGATCAAAAAAAGCCCTGGATTATATGGATAAAGCGACGAAATCCCTTCCTGATTTTCAGCGTGCCGTAACACAGAAGGATACTAAACTGCTTACGTCTATATTCGGGTTTAGAAAACCAACCGCAGAAAAAATAGTAGCCTTATTAAACGATAAACTTTCAAAAGTTAAAATTACAGGAAAAGAAAAGTGGCCCTCCGGAAAAACAAACGGTAATATGCCGGAAGATGCAATACAGGCACTGGTTTCGCTTGGATACAAAGAAGCCCAGGCACGCCATGCCGTAGAAGAGAGTTTGACAATATTGGAGAATCCCGTAAATGTAAGCGAAATCATTAAATTAGCGCTGAGATACCTGCAATGAATAACGAAGAAAATCTGACTAACAGAACTACAAACCAGGCAGAAGAAAAAGTTGAAACAACTCTGAGGCCCAGGGATTTAGCGGAATTTGTCGGCCAGGAGAAGTTGAAACAAAATCTGCATGTATTTATTGAAGCGGCCCGCAAAAGAAAAGAGCCACTTGACCATTGCTTATTTTATTCCCCTCCCGGCCTTGGAAAAACAACTCTGGCTCATATTATTTCTAATGAGCTTGGAGTAAACCTGCGCTCTACAACCGGCCCGGTGCTTGAAAGAGTCGGCGACCTTGCCGCGATATTAACCAGCCTTAACGAAGGAGATGTTTTCTTCATTGATGAAATTCACAGGTTAAATCATGTTGTTGAGGAAGCTCTTTATCCGGTAATGGAAGATTTTAAATTGGACATCATTATAGGCCAGGGGCCCAGCGCAAAAACGATTAAACTTGATATCCCTAAATTTACCCTCATAGGCGCAACAACCCGGGCGGGCCTTTTAACATCTCCTATGCGCGCCAGGTTCGGTATTGTTGAATACTTGAATTTTTATGCCATAAATGAATTGGAATCCATTATATTGCGTTCAAGCAAAATATTAAATGTTACGATTGATGATGAATCGGCGCATGAAATCGCTCTTCGTTCCAGGGGCACGCCAAGAATCGCAAACAGGCTTCTCCGCCGGATCAGGGATTTCGCTGATGTAAAAACGCAAGGCAAGGTTGGAATCGGCATAGTTAAAGAAGCCATGCAATCCCTCGGTGTTGATGCATTAGGTTTGGATTCAATGGACCTCCGGATTTTGAATGCAATTATAGATAAATTTTCGGGCGGGCCTGTAGGTATTGACACTCTTTCTGTTGCTGTTTCGGAAGAAGTGGATACTCTTACCGATGTTTACGAGCCTTACCTTATTCAGGCAGGTTTGCTGGCTCGTACAGCCCGCGGAAGAGTTGTAACCCCTGCCGCTTATACTCATTTAAAAAAAACCAGGCCTCAGAACCAGCAAGAATTGCGCTAACCTTTTTATAAAAAACCAATTATATGAAAATTGTAACCTCAAACAAATGTTGGCAATACAGTTATCCAGGTTATAATGAAACTGCACAACGTATCCAGACACCTTTCGAATGTTTGAAAGTGAAAAACTTTGAATTTGTAGAACCTGAAAAATGTGCTGAAAGCGATATTTTAGCAGTTCATACTAAAGCCATGGTAGAAAAAGTCAAAACTTTGGCTTTTAGTGACCCGGACATAAAGCCGATTCCGGGAATTTACGAATATGCCTTATTATCTGCCGGCGCTGCGATAACGGCATCAGAAATTGCGTTAAAAGGTCTTCCCGCTTTTAGTTTAATGAGGCCTCCCGGCCACCATGCCACAAAAAGCCATTCCGGAGGTTTTTGTTATTTTAATAACATAGCAATAGCCGTAAAAAAACTAATTTTGTCCGGAACCGCTCCGGTTGCTATTTTAGATATAGATTGTCATCACGGTAACGGGACTCAAAACATTTTTTTAGGTAAAGAAAACATTCTTTTTGTTTCTTTGCATCAGGTCCCGCTTTATCCAGGGTCGGGGTTAACTTCCGAAAAAAATTGCCTAAACTTTCCCCTGCCGCCTGAAACGGGAGAAGAAAAATACCTTAAAACATTGGAAATTGCGCTGAAAGAAATAGAAAAATTTAAACCCGCTGTAATTGCAGTATCAGCAGGATTTGATACATATATAAGGGACCCGCTTACTCAGATGAATCTTGAGACAGCTACATATGAAAAAATAGGCAAAATGATAGCCGCCCTGCATACAAAAAGGTTCGCTGTGCTTGAAGGCGGTTATAGCAGGGATTTAGCTGAATGTGTTTATAATTTCCTGGAAGGTTTCCGTCGCTGAAATACGGGTTTTATTTTGACATCGACCGATTATTATGATACTATTTTAAGTATGTTTGATAAAATTCTCCTGCATCATTGCTGCGCTGTTTGTACTCCGAAAGTCCTGGAGTCTTTCAAAAAAGAGTTTAAAGAGGTTATAGGTTTTTGGTTTAATCCGAATATATATCCCGTTGATGAACGTAAAAAAAGGCAGGAAGCCCTGAAAGTCTTTTCTGAAGAAAAAAAGCACAGGCTTATGGAAAAGAATGATTACCCGGAAGATTTGTGGAGCAAGAGTATAGAAAATAACAGCGGAGAGCCTGAGAGATGCAGAATCTGTTATTCAATAAGAATGAAAATAACAGCTCAGACAGCAAAGAAGATGAATATTAGGCATTTTTCTACTACATTGCTTTCCAGCCCGCATCAAAAACACGATTTGATTAAAGCTGCGGGTATTCAGGCAGCAGCGGAAGAAGGATTGGATTTTGTTTACAGGGATTTTAGGCCGGAGTTTTATGAGGGTAAGAATGAAATTTGGAACAAAAAGTTATATATGCAAAAATATTGCGGATGTTTATATTCCATAAATGAAAAAAAATAAATTACCAATTCTTTTGTTATTAGCATTTTACGCCGCAGTTCTTCATGCAGGCCGGCTGCCGGATACAATAATTAGAGTAGCTATTGAAGAAAATGCGGATAAAGTCAATATTGGCTGCGAAGGAGAATATTATTATTGCGACTTAGTGACAGGAGAAAAATGTTTCCTGGCAGATAAGGATATCTACCTGGTGAAACCATTAAAGAAAGGAATACTTATAGGTGATAAGGAAATATCTGCAAATGAACTCAGGTTTTCCCCAGAAACAGCCAATCAGTGTGTCCGTATAGAAGGAAAAAGATACCGCGACAGCATATTGATAAGAAAAACAAAAACCGGTAAAATAACCGTGGTAAATGAATTAGGATTAGAAAGTTATTTGGCGGGTGTTCTTACCCGGGAGGTAGATCCTGCCTGGCCGATGGAATCCCTAAAAGCGCAGGCTGTAGTATCACGGACATTTACATTAAGCAACCTTGACAGGCATAAAGATGAAGGTTATTCATTATGCAATAAGGTACATTGCCAGGTTTATGGCGGAATGGACGGTGAAAATCCAAGGACAAATAAGGCTATTGAAGAAACCCGGGGGCAGGTCCTTGTTTATAACGGTCGGCTTATAAATGCAGTTTTCCATTCCTGCTGCGCAGGTTATACAGAAGATGTGAAAAATGTCTGGAAAAATGATTGTAAAACTGTTAAATACCTTACGGCGGTTAAATGCAAATTTTGCAAGAATTGCCCGCAGTATTATTGGAGCAAAAACGTAGAAGAAAGTTATATAAGAAAAAAACTCGTTTATAAAGGTTACACGGGCATTGCCGAAATAACGGGAATTTATTTTCAAAATAAAACCAAATCAGGAAGGTCAAAAACTATCAGGATAAAATATATCAGTAAAAAGGATAAACCCGGCGAGACAAGCATCAGTTCCGCGAAATTCAGGCTGTTTGTTGACCCCTGGACGATAAAAAGCACAAAAATCAGCTCGATAAAAAGGATTAATGACTCAACTTTCAAATTTACGGGCAACGGCTGGGGCCATGGCGTTGGAATGTGCCAATGGGGCGCAAAAGGCATGGCTGATAAAGGATATGATTATAAAGAAATAGTGGCGCATTATTACCCCAGCACAAAGATAGAAAAATGGGAAGAATGAGCGATTTTGAATATACTCTCCCTGAAAGTTTTATCGCCCAATTTCCTAAAGACAAAAGAGATGAAAGCAAACTCCTCGTTTTAGACCGTAAAACCCTGGCAATTCAGCATCGTATTTTTAAGGACATAACCGAGTTTATTAAACCCGGAGACTGCCTTGTTATAAATAAGACAAAAGTTTTCCCCGCAAAAGTATTTTGCAAAAAAGCTACAGGAGGAAATATCGAAATCCTGTTTTTGCGAAAAATCAACGAAAACAGCTGGGCCGGGCTTTGCCGTCAAAAAATCCTTGATAAAAATCTCTTTTTTTCAGATGGGAAAATAAGCGCTAAAGTTCTTGAAAAAAACGATACGGGTGAATTTATTCTTGAATTTGAGCCCGGAATTGATGTTTTTAAACTAATTAATGAATTTGGAGAAATGCCCCTTCCTCCGTACATAAAAAGAAAAGCTGAGAAAAGCGTTTTTAAAAAAGATGATTACAAAAAATATCAGACTGTTTATGCGAAAGTAGTTGGTTCTATTGCCGCGCCGACGGCCGGTTTGCATTTTACGGAAGATGTCCTGAAAAAGTTAAAAGAAAAAGGCGTTAAAATAGCAGAAATTGTCCTCCATATAGGCTGGGGTACGTTCAGGCCTATTATTTCTGAAGATGTTTCAAAACATGTGATGCTCCCGGAAAAATATGAAATTGGGACCGAGCAAGCTGAAATGATAAATTGCGCGAAAAAATCAGGCGGTAAAATTTTTGCCGCAGGTACCAGCGCAGTCCGCACATTAGAAACAGTCTCGCAAAATGACGGCCTAATAAAACCAACAATAGGAGAAACGGGGTTGTTTATTTATCCCGGGTATAAGTTTAAATGTGTCGATGCCATGATAACTAACTTTCATCTGCCTAAATCAACGCCAATTGTTTTAGTAAGCGCCCTGGCTGGCAGAGAAAATATTTTAAACGCTTATCGCAGCGCTATAGAAAACAATTACAGCTTTTATTCATACGGCGATGCAATGTTGATTCTATAAACCGAAGATAAAAAAATGTTCCAGATAATAACAAAATCAAAAAATACAAAGGCGCGTATTGGAAAAATCACCACTTCACACGGAGAGGTTTCCACTCCTGTTTTTATGCCCGTCGCCACCCAGGGTACGGTAAAAACAATTTCAAATGATGAACTTCGAAAAATCGGGACTGAACTTTTTATTGCTAATACCTATCATTTATACCTTAGGCCCGGCCTGGAAATAATAAAATTATCCGGAGGGCTTCATAAATTTATTAACTGGGAAAGAAGTATTATAACCGACTCAGGCGGTTTTCAGGTTTACAGCATGGCAGATTTAAGGAAAATAAGCTCCGAAGGAGTGTCGTTCCAGTCGCATGTTGACGGCAGCACTCATTTTTTCAGCCCAGAAAGCGTGGTTGATATCCAGATAAAATTAGGAACTGACATTATGATGTGTTTCGATGAATGCCCCCCCTACCCTTCAACGTACGACTATACGAAGAATTCCATGGAATTGACCTTAAATTGGGCAAAAAGATGTAAAAGCCAGCTTATGAATTCAGATGTCGAACGGCCAAATCAGAAACAATTGATTTATGGAATAATCCAGGGCAGTACCTATTTGGATTTGCGCAAAGAAAGCGCTTTAAGGACCATTGATCTTGATTTTGACGGTTATGCGATCGGCGGCCTTGCGGTAGGCGAGCCACAGGAAATTTCACAGGAAATTATTGATAAAATTACGCCTCTTTTGCCTGAAAACAAACCCAGATATGCCATGGGAATAGGAACTCCTGAAGAAATCTGGTCCTATGTTGAACAGGGAATTGATATGTTTGATTGTGTTTTACCTACAAGAAACGGGCGAAACGGGCAAGCGTTGACTTTCTCAGGCAAACTCAATATCCGTAACGCGGAATACGCGAAAGATTTCAGGCCGCTTGAAGTAGGCTGCAAGTGCCCTGTTTGTGTCGAGTATTCCAGGGCTTATATTCACCATATTTCCCGCTGCGGAGAGCTGCTTTCTTTAAAGCTATTATCTTTACATAATGTGTTTTTTATGCTAAAATTAACCGATTTAATTAAAAAGTCGATTCTTGAGGGTAATTTCAATCAGGAAAAGGCAAAGTTTATTGAAAATTATTTGGGCACTAAAAACAACAGCTGATGCTAAAAAAAACACTTTGAATGGATGACGCAGATGACGCATTTGTCAGTGAAAAAAATGAACTCGTCAGATTGAACATTGCGTGTGCAATTGTAAAAATAATCGAAAGGAAAAAAGAGAGGAAACCACAATGATTGAACTTCTTTACGCACAAGCAGCACCAGGCGCAGCAGTACCGGCAGCAGGCCCAATGGGAGCATTAGGCGGATTTTTGCCGCTTATAGTTATCTTTTTCATTTTTTATTTCCTGTTAATCAGGCCTCAGCAAAAAAGAGAGAAAGAGCATAAGAAATTGCTCAACGCATTAAAAAAAGACGATAAAGTTATTACTTCAGGCGGAATTTATGGAACAGTTATTAACGTAAAACCTGAAGCTGTTGAGTTAAAGATTGATGACAATACAAAAATTCAAATCCTAAAATCAGCTATTGCTACGGTTATAAACCCGGCCGGTATTGAAGCTGAAAAAAAAGCGTGAGTGAGATAATATGAAAAATTTACAGTTGAGGATTTATCTGGTTATAGGAGTTCTGGCTGCAGCTACATATTTCCTTTTCCCATCAATTCAATGGTACAGTATGGGGCAGCAGGAACGAGAAAATAAAGAAAAGTCCAGGGATAAAATCGTATCAAAAGTAATAAATTTGGGTCTGGATTTGAAAGGCGGAACATATCTTCTGCTCGAAATTGATGATTCAAAACTTGAAAAAAACACCAGTGTTGCCGATGCACTTGAGAGGGCTATTGAAATTGTCAGAAACAGGGTTGACCAATTCGGGGTATCAGAACCCCTTATCACTAAACAAGGCGAGAAATGGATTGCAGTGCAATTACCCGGAGTAAAAGACCCTGAAAGGGCCAAAGAAATCATAGGTAAAACAGCATTGCTTGAATTCAGGATTGTTGATACTTCCGACAAGTTACCCAATATATCGGCAAAAATGAAAGAACTCAATCTCAGTTTTGAAGAAGCATCTACGAGAAAAGAAATACTGAAAATGATGCCAACTGGTTATATGATGCTGTCAGGGAGAAATGACGGCAGTTTTTACTTAGTAAAATCATCCCCGGAAATTACAGGCGCTTACCTGGTAAATGCAAAAGTAGAACTTGGCGGAGAATTCGGCCTTCCGAGAGTCGGCATAGAATTCAACAATGACGGAGCAAAAATATTTTCACGGGTTACTGAAGCTAATGTTAACAAAAATCTTGCTATCGTGTTAGATGGGGTAGTTCAATCTGCTCCAGTTATTAGGACAAGGATTCCTGACGGTAAAGCAGTTATTGAAGGCAATTTTACAATCGAAGAAGCGAAGTTTTATGCTACAGTTCTTCGTGCAGGTGCCCTGCCTGCCCCGGTAAGAATAATTGAGGAAAGAACAGTCGGCCCTTCATTGGGTGAAGATTCAATTCGTGCAGGAACACTTGCTAGTGTTATAGGGCTTTTGTTGGTAATGATTTTTATGATTGTTTACTATAAGCCCCTTGCAGGTACTATCACGAATATCGCATTACTTTTGAATTTCTTTATACTGTTTGGTGCCATGGCTGTCTTTCATGCCACTTTAACACTTCCTGGAATTGCAGGTATAATACTTTCCCTAGGTATGGCAGTTGATGCCAATGTATTGATTTTGGAGAGGATGCGTGACGAGCTTGATTTGGGTAAAACGAGCCGTGTTGCCGTTGATTTAGGCTATGAAAGGGCGCTTTCAGCTATTGTAGATTCTAATTTGACTACACTTATAGCTGCAGCTTTTATGTTCCAATTTGGAACCGGGCCTATTAAGGGATTTGCAGTAACTCTTACTTTAGGTATAATAACTTCTATGTTTACGGCGATTTTTATAACCAAAATCATTTATGACTATATGTTTAAAAAGAAAATGGTGGAGAGAATAAAATTATGAGACTATTAAACAGCACAAACATTGACTTTATCGGTAAGAGGTATATTTGTTTTGGTATTTCCACAGCGCTAATACTTATCACTATCATCTCCATTTTACTGCATCACGGCCTTAATCTTGGTATTGATTTTAGCGGAGGCTTGCTTGTTGAAGTAAAATTCAATGCACCTTTCCAGATTGAAGCAGTAAGAAAAGCATTAAATGATTCCGGGATTTCTTCCTTTGAGCTGCAGAGTTTCCCTAACAAAAATATGGTTAATATAAGAGTCAAAGATAGCCAAGCTGCTTCGGCAGAAAGTATTTCTTCTCAAATAAAAGATGGATTGAGCAAATCTGATGCTACGAAGGATTTTATAGTTGAACGCGTCGAGTTTGTAGGTCCCAGCGTAAGCGAACATCTTTCAAAACAGGCCATTTGGGCGATTTTACTTTCCTTTGTTGGAATAATTGTCTATGTTGCATTCAGATTCAAATCGCCGATATGGGGTATTGCTGGTGTATTAGCATTGATACACGATGTTGTTATTACTATTGGGATGTTTTCTGTATTTGACAGAGAGATAACACTGACCGTTGTTGCTGCTTTGCTCACGCTTGCAGGATATTCAATAAATGATACGATTGTAATTTATGATAGAATTAGAGAAAACATCTCATTGCTGAGAAAAGAATCGTTAGGGAATATTTTAAATGTGAGCGTAAACCAGACTCTTTCCAGGACCATTATCACTTCTTTAACAGTTGAAATGGTACTACTGACTCTATTCTTTTTTGGAGGAGATGTTATTCATGATTTTTCGTTAGCCCTTTTGTTTGGTTGTATTATAGGCACCTATTCCACCGTTTTTGTAGCTAGTCCCCTGGTTTACGAATGGACTATGTACAAGAATTCAAAACGAAAAAAATGAAAATAAAGAAATTCAAGGTTTCTCTAAGAAAAAAAGAAATATTCAGGAACCTGAAACTTACAACAGAGATAAAAGAAATTACACCCCAGCTTGATGAGGCAGTCTTAAAAGAAATAGAAAAATCCAATAATTATTTATCTCCGGCGGGCGTTACCGAAACGTTCCCTCTTTCAGAAGCGCTGAGTAAATTTGAATTAGCTCCCCAGGATTTTGAACAAAAGCCTGTACCGATATCAGTAAGTGTCATCGTTGTAACAATCGGAAATACAATTGAAAAAGAAATAGAACTTGCCAGGCAAAGCGGCAAACCCTTGCATTCCGAAATCATCCATAGTCTGGGGCTTGAAGCATGCAACAGCAGCCTCAATTTCATTTACAGGATTATTAATGAAGAATCGGCAGAAGAAGAATGCACATTGCTCCCCTTGGAAAAACTCTCCGGCGATATTGAAAAAAGCGTTACCAAGAAAATGGATACACAGAGGATAGGTGTATCTATTGACGAAAATAATCAAATTCACCCGGTTTATAGCTGCGCAGCAATAATCAGATGGATCAATAAAGTTAAGAAATGAATTTTTTCCTCAACAAACTTAGCGACAAAACCCTTTCTTTCACCGCTTACCTTTTGATGAAATTAATAGGCCATACCTGCAAAATAAAATTTGTAAATGAAGACATTGTAAAAAAGGAAAAAGAGAAGAGCAAGGGTGTAATTTACGCTTTCTGGCATGGAAGGCAGTTTTTACTCATCTTTAGCCATCGTTTCAGAGACATCTGCATTATGACAAGTTTTTCCAGAGACGGCGAATTACAAACAAATATAATTAAAAAATTGGGTTATAAACCTGTCAGAGGGTCGCACAATAAAAGAGGCGCCATTGAAGGCACTCTTGATATGATAAAATTGGCTAAAGAAGGCAACAATATAGCTTTTGCGGTAGACGGCCCTAAAGGGCCGGTTTTCAAGGTTAAAGACGGAGTTTTATTCATAGCAAGGAAAATTAATCGCCCGATTATCCCCATAACCAGTTCTGCAAAAAACAGGAAAATATTTAATAATTGGGATAAGTACCTGTTTCCAGTACCGTTTAGCAAATGCGTAGTTGTCCATGGTAATACGATTACAATAAATGAAAACGACAGTTTGGAAGAAAAAGCCTTAGAGCTGGAAAATGAATTAAATAGAATTACCGAAGAAGCGGATAGATTAGTTGATGCTATGTAAAAGCTTAACGGAGCTACCAGGTACCTGCCTTTATTCTGCGTTTAATTTCACTTTTAACTTTTAGTTTCGACAAAATTGAAAGCCTGTCTATGAATTGCTTGCCTTCAAGGTGGTCAATTTCATGCTGAAGAACTCTTGCCAATAAACCGTCCCCAATAAACTCAATTATTTGTCCTTTGTCATCGACTGCTTTGATTTCAACGCTTTTAGCGCGTTTTATTGTCAAGTAAAGCCCTGGGAATGATAAACATCCTTCTTCCTGGCTGCAGCTGTCTTTTTTTTGGGTTATTTCCGGGTTTATCAGGACCAATTCAACTTGATTTTTATTTTCATCCGGAATCGAAATAATAAGGATTTTGATAGGTACGCCAACCTGATTAGCCGCAAGGCCCAACCCTTTAGCGTTTTTGAGTGTATCGCTCATATCTTTAATGAGTTTTTTTGTCTTGGCATTTATGCTTTTAATTATTTTTGTTTTTTTCTTGAGAATCGGATCCGGATATTTTACTATCGGTAATACTGCCATTTTGTTTTACCTCATTAAATATAAAAGTATGGCTTTTTGGACATGCAAACGGTTTTCTGCCTGGTCAAATACTATTGAATTTGGGCCGTCCATAACTTCACCGGTTATTTCTTCTCCTCTGTGAGCAGGCAGGCAATGCATTACTAAGACGCCTGGTTTTGCATTTGATATAAGCCTTGCGTTCAATTGGTAATCTTCAAATATCTTGATACGCTTAGTCTTTTCTTTCTCTTTTCCCATGCTTGTCCATACATCCGTATAAAGAACGTCGCTGTTTTCTACAGCTTCTTTAGGGTTTCTTATAAGTTGAAATTTACCGCCTGATTTTCTGCAGATTTGCCTGCTTTTGTCAATTATGCCCGGATGCGGTTCGTAACCTGCAGGAGTACAGACAACAAGATTCATGCCCATAATTGAGGTTGCCAGCATAAGCGAATTTGCTACATTGTTCCCGTCTCCTACGTAAGTGATTTTGATATTATTAAGGCCGTACTTTTTCCATTTTTCTGCGTCCATACTTTTAACTTTGTATTCAAGAATGGTGAAAATATCGGCCAATACCTGGCAAGGATGTTCCATGTCGCTTAGCCCGTTTATTATCGGGACTGTGGAATATTTGGCAAGTTCGATGATATCCTGGTGGGTATTTGCGCGTACCATCATACCGTCCACATACCTGGATAAAGTCCTTGCCGTATCAGCAAAAGTTTCCCCCCTTTTTACCTGGGTTTCCTGGCTGTTTAAGAATATTGCATGGCCTCCAAGCTGAGTCATGCCTACTTCAAATGAGGCCCTGGTCCTGGTGGAAGGTTTTTGGAATATCATGGCAAGTGTTTTGCCGATAAGCGGCTGGTATTTTATACCTCTTTTTACCTTGTCTTTCAAGGCCACGGAAAGCGCAAAAATCTTGGTGAATTCCTGTTTGTTTAAGTCGGTAATAGATAACAAATCTTTAATTTTTTTCATATTTTATCCTATTTGGAATTTCTCAGTCATTTAGAACTTAGTTTAGTAAGTATCTTGTGAACATAATTCCAGGTTCTGAAAAATCCCCAGAAATTAAAACGTGTCAACATACACTTTAATTTTAAAGGCGTGTGGATTCCTTCGCCTGGAAATATTTTGAGATGCACGTCCTTTTTCAATTCTTTCATTTTATGATAAAGTTCAATTGAATGGTCCATCGACACGATCTCATCATCTTTACCGTGAATCAGATATACAGGGCATTTTATGTTTTTTACGAAGTTCATCGGCGAACGTATCTCAAACTCCTTTGGCTCTTTCGCAGGAGTTGTGAAAGCATATTTTTGATAAAGTTTAAGAAGGCGGGCCCGTTCATCGGTTCGGGGATGGGCCTCGATATACCCCTGTGTATAATAATATGCCCGGGCCAAATCAGCGAAAGGCCCCATTGCGATAACTGCTTCTACATTCAGTCTTTCGCCTGCTTTCGAAGCGATATTGAGCATTGTTGCCCCGCCCATGCTTACTCCAACAAGTACTGTTTTAGGGCTGATAAATGGAAAATTTTTATGGGCATATTCTATTGCATTAATAATAGCCTGAACTTCACCTTTGGCTATTTCAACACGACTGTATTCCGTTCCTAATACTACGTAGCCAGCCCTGGCCATAATTTCGGCAGAAGCAGGTATTTCCCAAATTCTAAACTGCAAGCCTACGTCGAAAGCGATTAAAGGAAAAGGGCCCTTGCCTTTTGGTTTCCAAATCACTGCCTTGAGTTCTTTTTTATCTCTTATATGCTTGAACTCAATAGTTTCAATTCCAACAGCTGGCGTTAAATGATAAATAAAACCTGGAAAACTTAACATAATTGAGAAATCACTTTGAAAATGCCGGCGGTCGGAGTTGAACCGACATGCCCGCATAACGGACACGGGTTTTTGAGACCCGCGTGTCTGCCATTCCACCACGCCGGCTTAGTTAGGTCTAAATTATATGGCTCCAACGGGATTCGAACCCGTATTTCAGCCTTGAGAGGGCTACGACCTAAACCATTAGTCGATGGAGCCCCTCTGAGATCATAGATCTGGATCAGATATCCAGTAGATTTTTTTGTACTGGTGTCCCTGCGGGCACGGCTACATTGTCGCTTGAAGAGGCCAATCTCTCCTCGAATTTAATAAGGCGCTTGTCGGAGTCTTCATATTTGGATTTTGCGCTATTTAAATGTTTCCCAAGAATTTCAAATTCCGTTTTAAAACGTTCAAAATCACCTTTCAAGCGCTGTAAATTTTCCAGTATGGATTGAGCATTCTTTTCAACCTGCAATCCCTTTAAACCCAGCACTATCACCTGCAAATATGCGTAGAGCGAGTTTGGAGAAACTGGAACTATTCTTTTCTCGAGAGCATAAGAAGATATAGCGCGTTCGTCAAGAAGGTCGTTTTTAATTATTGTCTCATAATATACGTTTTCTGCAGGTATATACATGAGAGCAAAATCAAAAGTGCCTTCGTCAGGAAGAATATATTTTGATGCTATTGAATCAATATGTTTCTTCACGTCTGTAATGAATTTCTTTCTCAAAGACCTTTTTTCGTCATCAGTTTTAGCTTCGAGCATTTTGACGAAATTCTCAAGCGGAAATTTTGAATCAACTGAAACAATCTTATTGCCTATTTTAACTATTGCATCAACGATTTCGCCGCTTTTAAATTTATATTGCTGGGCAAAATTTTCAGGGGGAAGTATCTGGGAAAGTAATTCGTTTAGAAATAGTTCCCCCAATGATCCTCTTAGCTTCGGGGCTTTCAAAATTTCCTGTAAAGAGGATATATCTTTGCCCACTTCCAGGATTCTTTCGGTTGATTGTGAAAGAGAACCGAGCCCTTTCTGAACTTCTCCGACAACTCTTGAAGTATTTTCCAGCCTGTCACCAAGCGTTTTATTTACATTATTGAGCTGCTTGTTTACTATTTCGATAACAGAATTGAGTTGTTGCCCCATAGCTTGCGAATTTGATTGCATGCTATCATTTACTTGTTTCCTTAAAGATTCAACCTGTTGCTGTAAAAGAACGAAGGGCTGGTCGTTTTTTTCCTGAGGTTTTGACTGAACCATCAAAATTACCAGTGAAATCAGTAAAACGACGGTTATTCCAAGAAGTATAGCGAATAATATATTCATAAAAAACCTGGTTTAGACAGTGATTTTATCATTTTTTGCTGGTAGTGTCAATTTAAGGCAGTATTTAATGGAATTTGTTACCAAATTTATAGGTTACAGATATGCGGTGAGTGTAGCCTAAATCTTCCGAGTTTGAAGTTAAAGCGTAGTCAAAATCAAATTCAGAACCCTCTTCTTTTGATTCTTCTACGGTCCCTTCTTCCCACAAAGCTTCTTTTTCGAGGTTAGTCCTGGTTCCGATACCAAGGCAAATGCCTTCAGTACCGGATATTTTATTAAGCTGGTTATGCCCGGCTCTTAAAACAAAGGAATTGTTATAAATGTATTCGATTCCGGAATATATTTTCATTGCGCTGTCGGATGTTTTATCTGCATCGACATCAATCTTAAAGCGGCTTGAAGGTATGTAAGCAATACCTAATCTGGTAATTGTAGGAAGGCTATTTCCTACATCTGCAATTGTGATTGGAGAACCCAGGTTTTGTAAAGCTAATCCTGCTGATACGTAGCCTTCGCTTATTCTGAACTTATAAATTCCGGAAACGTCTGTTGCCATACCGTTGCCTGAATACAGTCCGTATTTCTGTGATATTGTTTTTGCTGTCAGGCCCACGCCAAAATTATCCACTATTTTTCTGGTATAAGCAACTGAGATTACCGAATTGCTTACCGAGTTATTTGTTGCAAGTAGCAAGCCTGTCGAATCCCTGGCTTCGATTTCACCCGTTGAAAGATAACTGATGCCCAAACCAAAAGTGTTAGCGCCTGAAGGATAAGCAAGGTTGACTGATGTATGGGTAATATCTTCAAATAACAAGATATGAGTTGCCGAAATATTTATTGATTTAATCTGGATAAGGCCGCTTGAGTTCGTATAGATGGCATTTGAATCATCAGAGATGGCAGTAAATGCATTTCCCATACCTGCCGGCCTGGCACCAGGTATTAATTTAAGGAAGACAGCCGTACTGGTCCCTGGTGATTCCGCGACAACAAAAGAATCAGCTGCAAGAATTGAAAAAATAGTTAAAGAGAGTATAGTCAGTATAAATTTTTTCATTTACGTTTTATCACTATTTGTTTTTTTGTCGTAGTATACTTGGTTGAAGAATCCATTTCTGCAAGCAGTTTAATTATATATACACCTGTTCCTACCAATTCCCCATCCTGGTTTTTTGAGTCCCATACATACGTTTTATTTGAGCCTACAGTTGTATCCAATGTTTCCTGTCTGACAAGTTCTCCGATAATGTTATAAATTTTTAGAGTGACTTTAGTCGCGTTATTAAGGAGGCTGTAGTTAACCCTTACATTTCCATCAGTGCTTGGGTTGGGATAGGTGTAAGATTGAGTTTTAAACACTTGTTCGGGGTTCTGAATGTTTACGGTGAAACTTGAATTGAAAGTGGAATAATTATTTGCATTATCATAGATTGTCGCAGTTATTGAGTAGTTACCATTTTGCACCTCGCCGGTTATAGTATAAACCAGGCTATTAGAGCCGCTTATGGACAATGTTCCTGCGGCTGCTGTGCCATTTTGAAGCAATGCAATAGTGGAAGATGATAAATTTAAACCTGATAAGGTATCTGAGGCAATGATAATGATTTGAGTAAAGCCCGAAGTAAGCGTGCTGGCGCTTGAAGGAGTAACTGATACAATCGTAGGAGACGATAAATCAATGGCATTTAAAGAAGTAAATGTTACGGTTACAGAAGACGTCAAAGGTAAAACATCCGACTGGTCTTGCGCGCTTATTATTCTTTGCCCGGCACTCACACACATCAGTGTTGCAGCTCTGATAAAACCTGCATTGTCAGTATAGTTTGTTGAGAGAGTAAGCAAATCCCCTGCTATATTCGGAAGAATACTTACATTTACAAGCTTGTTGGGAACAGGATTACTATATATATCAAGCAAGGTTACATAAACTGTAACAGTACTGCCCAGTATCGCTGTCTGGCTGGATATGCTTACTGTTGAAATACTGCCGTTTACATTTGTAGGAGTAAAGTTAATTGATGCGCTGGAAACAATCATGATATTATCAGTAATATCTGTTGCTGTAATTGTTTTTCTTTCAGCTTTTGTTGACCAGAATGAGGCAAAAGCCTGGCCATTTGAATTTGTTTTGTCAGTTGGTTGAGTTATATAATTGTCGGTTCCCGATACAGAAATAGTAACATCTTTGCTGGCAACGGGATTGCCGTCCAAATCTTTCAATGTTACAGTAACATTGACTGGAACCAGAGAGGAGCCTACTACACTATCAGTGACAGTAATAGACAAGGCAGAGCCGGGGGCGCTTACATTTTTGGTTATCCACCAACTCTGGCTGGCTGATTGGAGTCCGGGATAAGAAACAACAATTGTCGGGTTTCCCCTTTGTTCATCACAATACCTGAAAGTTGCTTCACCTGAAACCATAGTTGCACTGGTAATAGTTACATTAGCAGTTGAACTTACGAAAGCATAATTTGTAGATGTACTCAATAAACTGATTGACATATTGGCATCCACATCTTTATTGTTTGCTGAATCCTGGCCTTGAATTGTAATTATTTGTGAGGTAGCTCCGGAGCGCAATTCTTGTTCAGAAGATATAAAAATGAGCTTGGATACGATTATGTTATCTACAAAGAACGAACCGGTAGTGGCTCCTGAACCAGTTCCATCTCCTCCTGAAGGGGTTATTCTTATTGCAGTTGAAACATCTTTATTTGCTAAATCAGTTGAAGAATCCCATATAAAGGTATGCAGCATACCGGGTGAAACGACAGCAGTCAGATCCGTAGTAGGTTCAGACCCAACGCCTATTGTAGCCGGTTTCCACGTGTTTGAGGAAGGGTCGCGATATTCAACCGTTACAGAACATTTATTAAATGGATCAGGCCTGTTGTTATCATCAATTAAATTAAAAGCTATAGGTACAATGCCTGTTTGTTCGGTTGAAGGTGTAACAATCGTAATCCTTGGCGGTGTTCCTTTAATAGTGAAAGTACTCATCGAAATCCCTGTACCGGAAGCTTCATAAGTGCTCATTACATTGTTGTTTACGCTATAGAGGCTGTAAGAATATGTAGAAATGGTCATGCTATTAGGGTTTGTTGCATAAAACCTGAAAGAAAGTATACCGTCTCCGGTGTAAGCGATAGAGGAAATAATACAGTAAAAAATTTCGCCATTTGTATAATTGTTGTCATTGCCAACACCGGTTTTTAATTTCATTCCAATTCTTTCAGAAGTTTCATACGTGTCGTTATCATTAAAATCGATCCAAACCTGAACTGTAGTAGGGGCATTCCCGTTAGCTCCCAGCCCGCGGTCAATATATTTTACCTGGAACTCTCTTGCGCTGGATTGGTCAGCGTTATTGGGGTCAATGCCATCATCAGTAAAACCTGATAATCCGCTCCATACAAGAGTTGGATCCCAGTAAACGGCTGAACCAATGCTCAATTTATCCTGCAGGAAAGGCCTCGTGTAATCCCTAAAGTATAAAGTGGAACCATCAGCCCTTACGTTGTAGATTCCGGTTACAGAAGTTGTTTCAATATAAACTGAATCAAGGTAATGGTCGGTTACATTCAAAACAGATATGTAGGTTGAATAAGTTGTGCCAGGAAGAAGATTTTCAATACGGATATTTTCTGTATTATTTTCTGGTTTAGCATTTAAGAATAGACCTTTTCCGTCAAGGAATGACAAATCGGTGTATTTTATTTTGTTTATTATGCCGCCTAAAGTCAAACCGTAATAGAAACTTGTATCAGGAACGTCTTCGGCCAGTTTTCTGGTGACAAGAGTTGGGGCAGTAGATAAACCAATAAACTCAACCGTAGCACCAGTTTTATTAGTAAAGCTTGCACCAATATAGTTAGGATCAGAAAAATCACACAGTTCTACTTTTTTTTGTGTGTTTTGGTCATTTGAGTCTGCTAAAATAACAAAAGTATATTCTTCACCCGGCGAAACAGGAGAGTAGTGGTGAGTGATTCTGAATCTTATTTCTCCGTTATCACTGATATAATCGGAGTCAGGTTTAGCAAAACCATTTCCTTCAGAGCCGCCCCTTGTCTGCATCCCCGAACTTGAACCCCAAACCGTCCAGCGGTTTATTGATGACTCATAGGTTAATATCCAAAGCTCTGTTTTTGTTGTCGAACTTGGCGTAATTGATGTAATGTCATTAGACCCTAAGGGAGGCATGCCGGCTCCGTCAGCACCTCCATCGTCGTATCTCAGCATAGGTGTATCATAATTATTTATAGTTTTGTTCCAGCCGTGAGATTTTCCTGTGTATGACTTTTCGCTATAGTCAAATTTCAGGAGATCGGATGTATGCCAGGAATGGGCAGATTGGGGTATTGAGAATTGTCCCCAAACTCTTGTTAACCCATTTGTTCCGTTATGTTTTTGGCTTATAACCCATGAATTTTCTTTAGTAAACTCCTGTTTTTCCGGTGTATTCGTGAAGGTAACAGTACTCCTGAATAAACAATTTTTCATCCAGAGTTGAGAAATATAACCGATATTTTCTTCACCTTCTATATAGATGTCCCCAATTGTATTATTTTGAAATAATTCATTTGCACAAAAGGTATCTACTGAAGAATGAGAAGTAAAACCGGTCCTGGCATTTTCTGAGCTCACATTGGATATAAATATATTGCCGTTGGCATTGTAACGGACTCTCATTCCTCCGTCAAGATTTTTTGAGAAATTGTTCCCTACAACGTAGTTAAGATTTGAACCGTTCTCTAGAGCAATTCCGTGAACAGGGTTGCTATAGCAGCTATTCCCGGCAATTATATTTTTTTTGGAGTTATAAAGATAAATACCCTCTTGTCCGTAACCCGGCAGTTGGTCGTGGACAAGATTGTTAGAAATAAGGTTTTTATCAGAACCATTAAGGTAAATTCCTATAATTTTATTTGCATAAACATCATTGTTCTTGATTGTGTTTTCATTTGATATGTTTGTCAGATGAATTCCGTAACCGATATTTGCTCCAATGTTATTATAAATCTTGCAATTTCTAATTTCGCTTTTTTGTGTTGAATCAAGCCAAATACCGTTATATCCGTTTCCTCTTATTATGCAGGATAATATACCCTGGTCATACCATTGCCTATTGAGCCTTGTACACCCGGAAAGATAAATACCAGTATCAATTGATGAAGAGATATCGCAGTTATAAAGGAAAATTTTTTGATCTATCGCACCGTCTATATTGAAAAAGCAGATACCATATTTATTTTCTGCTCTGAATTTACCAAAACGAGTAATAGAAGCATTTTCAAAGTCAGTATAACCATAGCATTGCATATAAGAGTCACCATAAACACCTGTAAAAGAGATATTTCTTCTCGTATTTTCAGAATCGGGTTTTGGGTTTGCGCTTGGATTGGTCCCGATTAAACGTAAAGTACCATTGTTGCTAACTGCGGCAGGTGATAGTGAACCGTTTAGAGAAAGTGACATCGTGCTGGATAATACAGAGCACCTGGCATCAAAAACTCCTTCAGAATTTGTAGTTAGTTTTGCAAAAGAAATGTTTGCTAAACACTTATTTGCCTGTGAGTTCACCATAATGTAAAGATCATTCAAAGTCCCTACAGTTATTTGTCCGGCAGCTAAATTAAGAGTAGTATCTGGCGCATTGATCTCTATATCAAAAAAATTACCGTAATTAACACAATTGGCAAGCGATATATCACGGCATGCCAAATTAATAATCGATTTTGTGCTTGCTGTGATTCTAAAAAGCGCTGATTTATCAGCACCTAATTTAATGTCTCTGGCATTGATTGTAAGATTTTGGGTTTGTGTAGTGTTGAGCAGGGATGTTAAGGAAGAGCCATCGCCGTTTAAAACTAAGTCGTTAGCGTCTAATAGCATCCTGTCATTTGCATTTGAACCGTTCATGGTCATAGCAGCGCCATCGCCAAAAGTGATATCCCCTCGTACATTAAGAGTTGATGCATTTACTCCAAAAGGATGGAATTCAACAGTTGCGTATTGATCCAGTGTAAGAGAAATGGCTTTGCATTCAGCAGCAGTATCTATTAACAATAAAAACCCTTCACTTACAGTTACTTCATCATCGGGCCCAGGGATTAAACCGCCGGACCAAGTGTAAGTTGAATTCCAGACACCGGTTGTTGTTTCTGTAGATGTTTGAATTGCAGAAGAAAAAGAAATTGCAGGTAAGAGAAGATTGACTGCAAGAATGGCCAAAAGGAAGAAGATTATTTTTTTCATTTAGCGTTAAAATTATATAAATATTAAGGCGGTTTGTCAAGAAAAAAAACTGCCAGTTTATAGCTGGCAGTTTTTTAGATTATTTTACGTACCTTCTGACCAGGAATCAAGATATTTCTTCTGTTTTTCAGTGAGTTTATCTATACGGGTCCCCATCGAGTGCAGTTTTAATTCTGCGATTTTTTCATCAATAACTTTAGGAACAGGGTAAACATTATTTTCGAGTTCTGTATTCAGGGTATTGTTTTTATAATGCTTTAAAAGATATTCAACTGAAAGTGACTGGTTCGCAAAAGACATATCCATTACGCTGGCAGGATGGCCTTCAGCAGCAGCCAGGTTTATAAGGCGGCCTTCTGCCAACACGTAGACATTTCTGCCGTTTCTTAAAGTGTATTCATCAACAAATTCTCTGACTTTCCGTACTTTTTTACTGATAGTCTTCAAGTCTTCAATATCTATTTCGACATTGAAATGGCCTGAATTTGCCACTATTGCCCCATCTTTCATTGAAGCGAAGTGTTCTTTCCTTATTACAGAGATATTCCCGGTGAGGGTAACAAAAATATCTCCTATTTTTGCTGCTTCACTCATTGGCATTACTCTATAACCATCCATTTTCGCTTCAATTGCTTTAATTGGGTCTATTTCAGTAACTATTACATTAGCGCCCATACCGTTAGCGCGCATGGCTAAGCCTCTGCCGCACCAGCCATAACCTAAAACAACAAAGTTTTTTCCAGCTAAAAGGATGTTTGTAGCTCTTATAACGCCGTCAATTGTTGACTGGCCGGTTCCATACCTATTGTCAAAAAAATGTTTGGTTAAAGCGTCATTTATTGCAATAATAGGATATCTCAATACGCCATCTTTTGCCATTGCTTTAAGCCTGATTACGCCTGTTGTTGTTTCTTCGGTTCCGCAAATTATTGTATCAATTAACGATTTGTGGGTAGTGTGAAGCATTGTAACTAAATCGGCTCCATCATCCATGGTAACTTGAGGTTTTGTGGCGAGTATCGATTCAATGTGTTTATAGTAGGTTTTGTTATCTTCACCTTTGATAGCAAAAACCGGGATTTGCCAATATTTCACTAACGCTGAAGCGACTGAGTCCTGGGTTGAAAGAGGATTGGAAGCACATAATGCGACTTGTGCTCCTCCTTCTTTTAAAGTGATTGCAAGATTTGCAGTTTCAGTTGTCACGTGCAGGCAGCAGCCTAATCTGAAGTTTTTCAGCGGTTTTTCTTTTGCAAATCTTTTCTTAATCTGGCCCAGCACAGGCATTTCTTTTGCGGCCCATTCAATTCTGCTCTTGCCTTCAACGGCAAGGTTCATATTCTTTACGTCGTATTTCATTATTTCCCCCCTAATACCCATTGCTACCCGTTAGGAATGGTAATGGGTATTTTCTCCTAATTATTTTTTAAATTTATTTCGCTGCTTTTCTTAATTCATCAACTTTGTTGGTTTTTTCCCACAGAAAGTCAGCTTCTTTTCTGCCAAAATGCCCGCCGGCAGCTGTTTTGCAGTATATGGGCCTGCGAAGTTTGAGGTAATCAATTATACCCCTGGGTGTTAGTGGGAACACGTCCCTGACGATTTTCTCAAGCCTTTCATCGCTGATTTCACCTGTGTTATGGGTATCAATCATGATTGAAATAGGGTCGGCAACACCGATACAA
This sequence comes from Elusimicrobiota bacterium, assembly GCA_018816525.1. Classification (NCBI taxonomy): domain Bacteria; kingdom Pseudomonadati; phylum Elusimicrobiota; species Elusimicrobiota bacterium. The sequence goes on along the minus strand of JAHIVV010000054.1, from coordinate 42,872 downwards.
TATGAAAGTTCTACCAGGCATTCATCAGCAAGCTTCGCTGCGACAATATTTTTTGCAATATGCCTTGCCATATAAGTTGCTGACCTGTCAACTTTGGTCGGGTCTTTCCCTGAAAATGCTCCGCCGCCGTGCTGAGCCCAACCGCCATAAGTATCGACAATAATTTTTCTCCCGGTCATACCTGTATCTGATGCAGGCCCGCCGATAACAAATTTTCCTGTTGCGTTAATAAAATATTTTGTTTTTGAATCAGCCATTTTGCCGATTATGGGGTCAATTATTTCCTTTTTCATTTGTTTTTTTGCATTTTCAGACATGTGTTTTCCGGTTTTATCTAAAACATCTTCGGTGTGCTGGCATGCAATGACTACAGCGTCAACTCTTGCCGGTTTGCCGTTGACATATTCAACAGTCACCTGGGATTTGCAATCAGGGCCTAAATAAGAAAGAAGGCCGGAAGTCCTTGCTTCATTAGTTTTTTTGATAAGTTTATGGGCTAAAGTAATCGGCATAGGCATTAGTTCTTCAGTCTGATTATTTGCATAACCAATCATTATTCCCTGGTCTCCGGCGCCGCCTGTGTCAACTCCCTGGGAAATGTCCGGTGATTGAGAGTGAATTCCGTTTAATATCCCGCAGTTCTTGTAATCAAAACCATATTTTGGATCATTATATCCGATATCTTTGACTACTCTTTTTACAATGCTTGGGACATCCACATAAGCTTTTGTGGTTATTTCGCCCCCGACAATGATCAGGCCCAAGGTTATAAATGTTTCACAGGCTACCCGCCCTTTTGGATCCTGCCTTAAAACATCATCCAATACTGCATCAGAAACTTTGTCGCAAACTTTGTCCGGATGGCCGGCGCCTACTGATTCAGATGTAAAAAAGAAATCTTTTCTAACAAAACTCATCTCTTTCTCCTCTTGAGTACCCCATTCTGCTCGCTTGGAAGAGCATGGGGTATCTCTCTTTTATTTGTTTTTAAAATAGTTCATGGTTATTTTTTTGCCGTAATCAATTAGTTGCTGTGTCGTTTTCTGTGACGGTGTTTCTGAATACACCCGAAGCAGTGGTTCTGTTCCTGAGGGCCGCATTAAAAGCCAGGAATCATCTTCAAGTACTATCTTTATCCCATCAAAGGTTTTTACAGACTTCAACGTCTTACCATTTATTTTCTCAGAAATAAAGCCCTTGATAATATTTACAAAGCAACTTTTGTCAAAAATTATTTCAGGTAGGCGAAAATCATACCGCATGAAAGACGATTTTCCGAATTCTTTTTGCATTTCTTTTACAAGCTCAGACAGTTTTTTTCCTGACGAACCAATCATTTCCAAAACGGTAAGGCCCGACAGTATTCCATCCCTGTCCGGCAGTTCTCCTGGAAGCGCATAACCGCAGGATTCCTCACCGCCGAAGATATTCCCCTCTTTAAGTATTTTCTCAGTTATATACTTAAAGCCTACGGGTGTTTCTTCAAATTCAAGACTATATTTTTTTGCAATACGCTCAGATAAATAGCCTAATGAAATTGTTTGCGCGACTTTTGGTTTTTGATTTTTATATTTTGCCTGATAATATAAAAGCAGCGGAAAGACCGTATGAGGAGGCAGGTAAATACCGCCGTCAGCCACAACTCCTACGCGGTCACCGTCGCCGTCCGTTACAATACCTGCCGCGGCTTTATGTTTTTTTACCTCCGATTTTGTCAAAGACATATATTTTTCAATCGGTTCAGGATTAAACCCGCCGAACAGCACGTCCCTTGTATCTCTTAACTTGATTATTTTTTTATTATCCTTGCCAAATAAACCGTCGATATAGCGGTAAGCCGGGCCATGCATGCAATCAAAGACAATATTTTGTTTTATTTTCCCTATTTTACTGAAGTCAACTGACATTTTGATGTATTTAATATAGTCGTCTTTAAATTCGACAGGCGCTAGACCCTCATTATCTATTTTAGACTCGACAAATCTTTGCGGTATATTTTTTTCTATTTCCTTATTAAGCCATTCCGGTACAGGCCCGCCATATTGCGCTTTTGCTTTAAGCCCGTTAAATATAGCGGGATTATGGCTTGCGGTTATCATGATGCCGATTTGCGCTTCTTTCGATTTTGTAATGAAACAAAGATTGGGTGTTGTGACAGATGAATCCGATATTATCACTTCATAACCGTTTTGTAAAAACACTTGAGCGCAGCAATTGGCAAATTTTTCTGAAAGAAACCGGTTGTCATAACCAATTGCAATTTTTTGCCCGGATTGCGAATTGGATGGTTTTTGGGTGCTTCGCAGGTAATCGGAAATTGACTGGCTTACTTTTGCGACATTTTCAAAAGTAAAGTCTTTGGAAATAATTCCTCTCCAGCCTTCAGTACCGAATTTGATGTTATTTTCTTGCATAATCGTCTTCCATTCTTACTCTATCTCTTGGATGTGACGTTGAAGTTTCAATTATTCTGACATCGGAATACTTTGCGAACATGCGGTGGATTGTGTTAGGTTTTACTCTGATAGCTTGCCCCGGTTTGACGGTAAATGTTTTTCTTCCAAGCTCCATTTCAAATCTTCCGGTATCACAGTAAAGTGTTTCATCTTTAATTTTGTGATATTGCCTGCTTAATCTATGGCCTTTTTTAATTATCAGGATTTTTCCCAAATATTTTTTTGTATAAGCAATCCAGATTTCTTTTCCCCATGGTTTATTAACAATTTTCATTTTTTTTATCCTTTTAAACACCCAATGCTATCCGCTTGGAAGGATATTGGGTGCATTCCTTTTACAAGTTCGAAAACCTTGTTATCAATGAATTGTCTCCGATTGCACAGCCTGGAGTCAATATCGAATTAGGTTCTACGTTACAATTTCTGCCGACTATGGATTTTTCAATCTTTGTGCCTTCTCCGATTATTGTATTGTCTAAAATTACTGAATCACTAATCTGGGCTCCCTTTTTAATTTTGCAGTTTTTTCCTATAGAAACAAGCCCTGAAAGCTGGACAAATTCGTCAATTCTGCTGTTGTGCCCGATTATTACCTTGCCTTCAATAACTGACTTCGCGTTTATAGATACATTTTTGTCAGCCCAAACAGATTTTTTGATCTGCTTGCCCGGCACAGGTATCTTTACTTCTCCTTTAAGTATGTCGAAATGCGCCTGGACATATTTTTCTACCGTGCCAATATCAAGCCAATATGGCGAAGAAACGAATCCAAATACAGGTTTTTGTTCTTCAAGAAGGTGCGGAAATAATCCTCTTTCAACAGAATAATTTATATTTACAGGTATGTAATCAAGCAATTCAGGCTCAAAAATATATATTCCGCTGTTTATGGTATTACATGTAACCTCGTCCCAGGAAGGTTTTTCAAGAAATTTTTCTATTCTTGATTGTTTGTCTGTTTCAACCAGTCCATAAATGGTGGGGTCCTTCACCCTTACAAGACCTATAGTAAGAATAGCATTTTTCTGGTTATGAAATTTGGCCATCTCTTTCAGATTTATGTCTGTAAGAATGTCTCCATTAAGAATAATCGTGGTTTGGTCAATAAACTTTTGTGCATTTTTTATTGCGCCGCCTGTGCCTAAAGGTTTTTCTTCGTAAACATAATTCACTTTAAGGCCGAAATTTTTTCCGGTGCCTACAAATTTACTAAATTGTTCGGCTCTGTAGCTAAGGCAGAAAGTTACTTCTTTTATGCCAAACTCTTTGATTAAGTTAAGCTGATAAGTTATAAACGGCTGGTTTAAAATAGGTAACAAAGGTTTTGGGGTTGTGCAGGTAAATGGCCTTAGCCGGGTACCAATCCCCCCGAGTAAAATGAGAGCTTTCATTATTTAATACGCTCCTTTTCGGCTGAAAATTGCCGGCAAAGTTTTTAACAATATTTTTAAATCAAGCCCTAAGGACCAATTTTCCAGGTAAAAAATATCAAGTTCTATCATCTCTTCGTAACTGAGAGAAGCTCTTCCTGAAACCTGCCAAAGCCCAGTTGCTCCCGGCAGTACGCTTAAGCGCCTCTTGGCCCAATTATCATAGGCTTTAGCTTCCCATAATACCTGGGGCCTGGGCCCTATCCAACTCATTTCTCCTCTAAGGATATTTATTATCTGAGGGATTTCATCGATACTGTATCTTCTTAAAAATTTTCCGATTTTCGTAATCCTTGGGTCATTTTTCATTTTAAATACGGGGCCTTTTCGTTCAGTGAGATGTTTTATTTTTTCAAGCATTTCGTCGGCATTTATCATCATGGTTCTGAATTTAAAGAAATTAAAAACTCTGCCTTTATAACCCATTCGTTGATGAGAATAAAGAATTTTTCCTTTTGAATCAAGTTTTATAAATATAGCAATGAAAATAAGTGGAACTATTGAGAAAGACAAAAATACTATAGAAAGGAATATATCAAACATTTTTTTGTAATAAAAATTTGCCCCCACTAAAGACGGCGATTTCAAACGAAATACCGGAATTCCTAAAGAGTCGTCAATAAGTATTTCTCCGAGTTTTAACTGTAGCAGGTCTGGGACTATTTTTAGCTCTATTTTCTTTTCCTCGCATTTATCAGACAGATCTATCAGTTCCTGTTTGCTTAACAGAGAACTCATCACCAGTATTTCGTTAATGTCTTTTTGCGTAATCAGGTTAAAAATGTTTTCTTCGTTTTTATAGTCAAATAAAAAAAACGGTTTAATGTGCCTGTTTCTTCGAAAGGTTTTTTTAAGAATTTCAATTTCTTCGATTTTGCCGATAATGAGGACATTTTGCGAGTGAGTTATAATGAGTTGAAAAACGTATTTTGATGTTAAGTGCCAGATGAATATCAGGATACTGCTGATAACCCAGATTATCCCAATAACAAATCTTGAAAATTCCACGTCCCTGTAAACAAAAGTAATAGCCATTAAAAGGATTGTGGCTATGACTGTACCTTTAACAACATTTACGAGGTCGTCCAGGTCTGATTCAATTTTTTTCTTATAAAATCCCACAAATATAAATACAGGCAGCCAGACTAAAATCGCGAGTTTAAATAACTCATTGTAGATGGTAAAGTTAGGTATGCCTTTAAAAGGAGGAAATACTGTTATAATTGACGCCCAAAAAAACCTTATGTAATATCCAAGCACAAATGAAAAATAGAGCAGTAAAAGGTCGCCTGCGAAGAGAACACATATAAAAAGTGTGTGAGAATGTTTTTTCATAAGTTTGTCATCCAATTCCTGTCCCAAAATTAATGTGGAAACGAATTTTGGGATTTCGTCTGACTCAGATTATACTAGTTTTTAAGATTTTTTTCAATGAATTTGCTGATCTTTTCTTTGAATACACTACGACTAAAATCTTGTGCGTGCACGTGAATTTCTTTTGAATCAAATTGTATTTTACCTAGTTTATGTATTGCTCTAGTTAGAGATTCGACTGTTTGATTTTCAAAAAAAACACCCGTTTTGCCGTCAACTATGGTTTCAATAGCCCCGCCCCTGGAATAGGCTATGACAGGAGTACCGCAAGACTGCGCTTCTACGGGGACGATCCCAAAATCTTCTTCACCCGGGAAAATTAAAGCTTTGCAATTTTGATAATAATATTTTAGTTCATCATCATTCTTCCAATCTAAAAATTCAATATTTTTATTTGCCATTTTTTTTAATTTTTTTTCCTCCTGTCCTGATCCGATTATTTTTAAAGGCAATCCGATTTTATTAAAAGTTTCTATTGCCAAATCTATTCTTTTATAAGGAGCAAAAGCAGAAACAACCAGGTAGTAATCTTTTTTTTCTAATTTATCAGAAAGAGTATAAAATTCAGTATTCACCGGAGGATAAATGACAATAGAATCGCGGTTGTAATGCCTTTTTATTCTTTCTTGAATGTATTGAGAAATTGCAACAAAATTGTCAACTCTCTTTGAACTGTTAACATCCCACCATTGAAGGACTGGTCTCAATATTTTCATTGCAATTTTAACATATAGTTTTGAATTTCCAAAATATTGGTCGTACAGGTCCCATATGTAACGCATAGGGGTGTAACAATATGATATATGTAGTGACCTTTCGGGAACTTTCACACCTTTAGCAACACAATGGCTGGACGAAATTATCAAATCATATCCGTTTAAATCAAATTGTCCTATAGCTATTGGCATTAAAGGCAGGTAATTTCTATATTTATTTTCTATGTCAGGAAAATGCTGAAGAAAAGATGTGATAATTTTCATTTTCTCAATGGTTGGAGACAGAGAACCTTTTACATGTACCAGCGAGAAAAGAGTTGCTTCAGGAAATAATTCACAAAAAACTTCCAAACATTTTTCCCCGCCCCTCATTCCGGCTAGCCAATCATGGATAATTGCGACATTTATCCCTTTATTTTTAATTTCCATACCAGGAAAATTGCCTCCATGATGACACTTCCGAATATTCTTTTATTTTGAAACCATTACTAAAAGCCCTGTATTTCATTTCTATTAAACATCTGTAACCTTCGGATTTTATTAAGCATGTAGGAATAATGATCAGCGGTCTCATAAGACAGCCCTAAAAGACTTGAATTCAAAACATCCTTTTAAAAAATGCCAAACGTAATATAATGGCAATGGTAAAATTTCAAAATAGCCGGGAAGATTATTTATCTTGTATTTAAAACAAATACCAACGTTTAATAACAACAAAAGCAGCATAAAACGGGCATTAAAAGAAATTGCAAGAATAAAGGATAAAACCGAGAACAGTGAAAGATAGTGTAATGGCCTTTTAATTGTAAAAATGCCGATTTTTTTAACTTCAATCATTTTTCTGAACAATTTGTTATGTTTTTTACATAAAAAAGGGTCAAAATAGTAACGTTTAGCGTGGTCATAGGCGCCCTTAATAGTTTGATATTGTCGCGGGTGATACGCCAACATTTCCGGAGAAACGACCGCTTTATAGCCTGATTCCAGCAGCCTGAATCCAAGCTCGATATCTTCACGAAAATAAATGTTCATATTTTCATCGTAAAAACTTATGTCATATCCGCCCAATTCATTAAAAATACTTTTTCTAAACATAAGATTGCATGGCAGGAAAGCTAATTGGTAATGCTTCTCAAGCCTTCTAACAGGTTTATTTGAATCGATATATTTTGTAATTCCTTCAACTGCTGAAATCTCATCATTGATAAAACAGCCAGACCCAGTTTTCAGCCAGTTTGGATCAAGGATTATGTCATCTTCTGTAAAAGCAATTATAGTTCCTCTGGCTTTTTCTACTCCCGTATTTCTGGCAAAAGCCGGTCCTGAACGATTTATATTAATAATTGAAGTAGAAAACGGCATTTTTTCCGTGTATTCTTTTATAAATTCATTTATGTTTACAGTTGAACCGTCGTCAACAATAATCAACTCAAAGTCTTCTTTTGAATAATTTTGTCTGTTTATAGAATCAATACACGAAACTAGCAGCTCTCTTCTGTTATATGTTGGAATAATAATTGAAATAAACTGATTTTTCATTTTTCAGTTGTTTTAATCCAAAAGCAATTTAAAGGACTTGAAATATCCTTTTAGCCTGCTCTTCGATTCTTTCCTTCTGTTTCTAAGGGTGAGCCCGATTAAAAGCCATAAAATCAGCCTGGTAATATTTCTTAATGATAAAATAACTTTAAGTGCTAAAACAGCCGTTATAGAGTAATGTTTTTTATAGAATAGAATAAGGCTCCTTGTGTATTGCAAAAGCCTGAATTCATCATAATAACCTGTTTCACCGCCGCCAAAATGTATTATTGAACAATCTCCCAAACGAGTTATACTCCACCCCTTTCTTTTGGCGCGATAACAAAAATCAGTTTCTTCGAAGTACATGAAAAAATCTTCATCAAAAATACCAATTTCCTCAATTACTTTTTTTCTTATCATCAGGCAAGAGCCTTGTAAATAATCAACTTGTTTAGTATCTCTATAGGGTTCGAATGTCTTTTTGTGTTTTCCAAAGATACGATTGTTTGGAAAAAATCTGTCCAAAAAAAGCGTTTCAGATAACAAATTAACATTATTGGGATAGGTAATTCCCGTACATTGGTTGCTTTTATCAGGGTTCAAAATAATTGGACCGACTATCCCAGCTTCCGGGTTCCGGTCTAAAAATAGAACCATTTTTTCGATACTATTATCCAGAATCAATGTATCAGGATTTAAGATAAGAATATACCTACTGTCAACTTTGTCAAATCCTGTGTTCTGCGCTTTGGCAAAACCAATATTTTTATTGTTTCTGATTATTTTTATGGTCGGAAATGTTTTTTCAATAAGTTCAATGGAATTATCGGAAGAAAAATTATCTATAATTAAAATAGAAAAATTTATTTTTTTTGTATTTTCATATATAGATTTTATGCAATTTTGCAGGAACTGGATATTATTGTAATTTACAATGTTTATTGAAATGTCATCAGCGTTCATTTTAAATTATGGTTTTATTATTTTTTAAATTTCCCACTGCGATACCCAAAAGCATCCAAAAAGTAAATTGAGGCGCCAGCCAATAAAATAAATCTGCTACTAATTGATTTAACATGAAAAATGAAAGGCCCAAAAATATGGCAAATATATAGGAATTCATTCGATGTTTCCATAATACGTGAAGCCAATAAATAATGAACATTATAAACATAGCAGTACCTATAAGCCCTATTTCGCATAAAAATCTGAGAAAGACGTTATCAGGGGTTTTTAAATATTCTGTAGAATCCTCAGCTCTATAGAAGTCATGTGCTATTGGGTAATTACCCAGGCCTACTCCAAAAAAAGGGTATTTTTTTAATACAGTCCAGGTTGTATTGTATGAAGCAGAACGGTGAGAGTGCACAATACTAGATTTTAAACTTTGGAAACCAAACCGTTCTATAAACAATGGCTTCGAATGCGTAAATAAGAAAAAGAAGGTTATAATGATTATTAATGACAACAGCAACTTCCATTTTCTAATAAAAAATTCATTTTTTTCTGTGTAAAAGTAAAAAAACATTAGCATCAAACTTAAAATCCACGAACTGCGTGAGAAAGAAAAGAAAATTGTTAATGAAATTAAAAGAAGAGGAATTGACTTGAGTATTATATTTCGCCCCCGGATGTACCATATTGCAATAGGTAACACCAATACTAAATAGCCGGACAAAACAAGAGGATGTCCCATTGTACCTGCCATCCCGGACCTTGGAGACAAAGCCCAGTGTGTTTGAAAACTCGGGAACTTAGAAAATGGGTTCCAATGGAAAAAGAACTCTATTAAACCCACTATGCAAACAAGGGAAGCACAAATCAAAATAGCCGACGATGTCGTTTTTCCATTATTTTTTAAAATCCGTTGTGAAATAAAAGCTATTCCTAAACCCCTAAAAATGAAACTGCCAATACTGCGAATAGTATAAAGCCTGTCAACACTCGAAATTAAACTTAGACAAAAACCCGCAATTACAAATAAAAGCCACTTATCAAATAATGTTATTCTTTTTTCTGTAAGCCAGGATAATGAAATTAGCAAAAGGACAAGCCCGCTGGTAAAAATGTAGTGGAATGGTATTTCTCCTATTTTGAAAGGTAAGTAATTCATTGGAACAAGAGAGACCAGGAAAAACAAGGTTATGAATATCCAATAAACTATATTCCTTGAATTATGTAATTCTTTACTAAACTGCATTTAATCCCCTTTAACACCCACCGCCATCCGCTTATGCCTTAATTATTTTTTTGGAAGTTGTTTTTATAGAATTTCTTGTATCGATGATGAGCTTAGAATAGCGCGAAATCATATCATAATCATAACAAGTGTGATTGGTTAATATCATAACGCAGTCATATTTTCTTAATGAGTTTTTATTTAAATTAATCGATGATTTTGAAATTTTGAACTTTCTCATTTTGGGCACAATGGGAATAAAAGGATCATTATAATCAACTTTTGCGCCTTTTGATTCCAAAAGTTCAATTATTTTAAATGCAGGGGATTCCCTTTGATCACCAATATCCTTTTTGTAAGCTATACCTAAAATCAAAATTTTAGACCCCTTTAATTGTTTTTTGTTTTGATTTAAAGCATCAATCGTTTTTTCTACTACATATTCAGGCATTTTTATATTAATTTGGCCGGCTAATTCTATAAATCTTGTAGAATAATCATACTTCTTGGCGATATAAGAAAGGTAAAACGGGTCTACGGGGATACAGTGTCCGCCCCAACCGGGGCCGGGATAGAACGGCATAAAACCGAATGGTTTTGTTTTTGAGGCTTCGATGACCTGCCAAACATCAATGCCCATGCGGTCAAATAACATTTTCAATTCGTTTACTAAGGCAATATTTACGGCTCTAAAGGTATTTTCGAGCATTTTGGTTGATTCTGCTATTTCACAAGAAGAGACTACAACAACTTTATTTATTATTTTTGAATAAAATAATGAAGCCAATTCTGTCGAGTTTTTGTCAATTCCGCCGACAACTTTTGTAATTGTTTCAGTATTAAAGTTTTTGTTGCCGGGGTCTTCTCTTTCTGGAGAAAAAGCCAGGAAATAATCTTTCCCGCATTTCAATTTCGTTGAATCAAGGATAGGTTTTAAAACATCTCTTGTTGTAGTCGGATACGAGGTGCTTTCCAGAACAATTAATTGGCCCTTACGCATATTTGATGCTACCGATTCACCTGTCTGCTCTATATAACTCAAATCAGGCTCATTTGTCTCTGTTGTAGGCGTAGGCACACAAATTACTATTATATCGCAGCGTTTTAATAATTTGAAATCAGATGTCGGCAAAAAATTCACTAGCTCAGCTAGCCTGTCTTCAGAAATATGAGCTATATAGCTTGTATGTTTCTTGAGTGATTCGATTTTGTTATTGTCCACATCGAAGCCGTAGGTTTTATAGCCGTGTTTTGAAATGAGCATCAACAAAGGTAACCCGACATAGCCCAGTCCTATCACTCCCACAGTTGAGGTTTTGTTAGTAACCTTATCTCTCAATAGTTCAATTGTTTCCAGTTTCATTATGTTGCCACTTACGATTAGAAATCGAACCGGCTGAAAATAATCCTTAACACTTTATCCGAAACGTTTTTTTCCTTATATTCTTCCGGTGCAGACCATTTGGATTTTAAATTTGCTACTAATTTAACAGATTGAATTATATCAGCTACGGTGAGTCCGGAAAGTATATTGCTTCCGCATTCCAGGGTTTCTGGCCTTTCCGTAACATCACGCATGGTTACATTTGGAACCATCAAAATAGAACATTCTTCCTGAACAGTCCCGCTATCGCTTAATACGCAGAAAGCATTTTGCTCAAGCTTGATAAATTCAAAAAAACCCATAGGCGTTAAAAAACGGATATCTTTGTTTGTTATCGAAATATTGAACTTTTTCATTTTGTCAGCGGTTCTGGGATGCAAACTGCAAATAATAGGATACCCATAAATAGAATGCAGTTTTTCTAATGCGTTTACCAAGCTCTTTAAATTGGTATTATTGTCGACATTTTCAGCTCTGTGCATTGTTATCAAGAAATACTTGTCTTTCTTAATTTTTAACTTATTTAGTATAGTGTTTGTGTCAATCTGTTTTTTAAAGCGTAGAATTACCTCATTAATAGGGTTGCCGGTTACAAATATTTTATTTCTATCAATACCTTCTCTCACAAGGTTTTCTTTGCTTCGTTGTGTATAGGGCATGAGAAAATCACTGGAATGGTCGATAATTCTTCTGTTGATTTCTTCAGGGACTTTATCATTATAACACCTATTGCCTGCCTCCATATGATAAACCGGTATATGCAGCCTTTTGGCCGGGATGCAGGAAAGGCCGCTATTTGTATCTCCCAAGATAAGCAATGCATCCGGTTTTTCCTTAACTAACACCTTTTCAGTCCTTTCTATAATCTGGCTGATTTGTTCTCCTATGGTTGCTCCCCTTGCATTTAAAAAATAATCCGGTTTTCTTACTTTTAACTGGTCAAAGAAAATCGTATTAAGGGATTCAGTGAAATTTTGGCCTGTATGAACTAATACATGGTTTGAATTTTTATCTAATTTTCCAATTATTAAGCTTAAACGTATTATTTCCGGCCTCGTACCAAGTATTGTTATTATTTTCATCTTAGGAATTCCTCTTCTTGCGTAAGTATGTCATTTTCCAAGAGTAATTTAAATTTTTTCAATAATTCATAAGTTTCATCCGTTGACATTACGTTGTCTCCTGAACTATACTCCTTTGTCAGGAAGGTTGTTTTGCCTGCGTTTTTATTTTGTAATTCGGGTAACATGGGGAGTATTACGTAATATTCGCCCCTGGTTGTAGTCCTGTAAGCCTCTTCGTCGGAAACCAGTATTTCGTGGATTTTTTCTCCCGGCCTAATCCCAATTATTTTTATCTTATTTTTTCTTTTTCCTATAAGAGCTTTTGCAATATCCATCATATTTGCTGAAAGAACGCGCGGGATAAAGGTTTCTCCGGGATTTGCTTTCTTCACGGCGGCAAAGATTATATCTACGGCATAATCAAGCGGCAGCAAAAATCTTGTCATATCTTCTGTAGTAATGGTTATATCCTGCCCGGCTAGAATTTGTTCGTGAAATAAAGGGATTACAGAACCTCTCGAAGCCAGTACATTCCCATACCTGACACAAATAAACCTTGTTTTTTTAGACTGCAAATTTGCATTTATAAATATTTTTTCCTGGATTGCTTTTGTCATACCCATGACATTCACAGGTTTGCAGGCTTTATCGGTAGAAACGCCTACTACGGTTTCTATCGGCAGATTATTTTCTTTTATGGCCCGGACAATGTTTTGGGGGCCTTCGATGTTTGTCATTACGGCCTCGAACGGAAAATATTCGCAGGTTGGAACCTGTTTTAAGGCTGCTGCATTGAAAACTATATCAACATCCCTTAAAGCTGAAAGGACGCTGTGATAATCTTTTACGTCGCCGATCCAAAACTCAAGTAATTCCTCAAAATTATGATAGATCAATTCATCAGTAGCGAATTTTTTATGTTTATAATCAACACGCATCTGGTGCTGTTTTGCTTCATCCCGTGAAAACACGATTATTTTTTTTGGTTTGCCATCCTTGCCTGATAGCAGTCTTCGGACAAGAGTTTTACCCAGTGAACCTGTGCCCCCGGTAATAAGAATTCTTTTTCCTTCGAAAATCATAAGTTCCTCCAGATGTTATATTGATTGGTATCGATTGCAAGTTTATCAATCATTGTTTGCCAGAGAAGAGGCTTGAAACCGGTATTTGCTCTGAATTTTGTAGAATCAAGGCTTCGGTCGCAATAAAAATCATCAAATGCAGCAATTTCGGTTTTTACATTGAATGAATTTTTTATAATATTCAAAAGGTCAAACTTATTTATCGGTTCGGCAGAAACGTTATATAATCCGCTTATTTTACTATGGTTTTGGATAATGTCAATAAAGATATCTGATAATGCGTCTGTGGTAAAACCCGAAAAAACAGCATTTTTGAAGCCTTTTATCATATTCTCTTTTTGGTTTAAGAACCATTCAACCAGGCCCAGAGAGGTTTTCAGTTCCCTCCCGATTATAGATGTTCTTATGGTTAATGTATTGTTCATGTTTCTTACTTCGCCAAGAAATTTAGTTCTTCCGTACAAATCAACAGCATCCGAAAAATCATCTTCCTTATAATTCCCTTTTTCTCCGGAAAAAACACAGTCGGTGCTGATATGTATTAATTTTATGTCAGCTTCTTCACATATTGAACTTAAAATATGCGGAAATAAGGAATTCGTTGTAATCATCTGAACCGGGTCATCAGCAATTTTTTGCTGCTTGGTTATGCCGATACAGTTAATAATGCAGTTTGGGTGTATTTTTGATAAAGTTCCTTTTATATGTTCGATATTTTCGGTTGAGAAGTTGTCAATAACATTTTTCTCTTCGAAAATACTATATCTTTTGTAATGTGAAAAATTTCTAAAGGCTGCATAAGTGTCAAATTTACCTTTGAATTTAAGGTATGTTCTGTGGCCCAGCATTCCGCTTCCGCCAAGTATTAGGATTTTCATTTTAGTTAAGTCCTGCTTGCATACGAATGAACTAAAAAATTGTTTAGTTTATCTACGACGGACTCGGAAGAATATTTCTTTATCAACTGCTCGTTATTGATTCTTTTATAACCATCATTTTTCAGGATATCTGTTATCGCTTCTGCAAGTTTAGCGGGATTTGAAGGTTCTGCCGCTATACCTATTTTGTTTTCTTTGAGTAATTTTTCACATTCCCCTCTGGCCCCCATCACAATTGGTTTATTTGCTGAAATATATTCGTACATTTTTCCCGGAACATACATATCGAGGTGCGTATTATCAATGTAATTTGAGAAAAGAATGTCGCTGATATTTAAAAAGCTTGGAATATACTCCCTTTGGACCCTTCCGATAAAAATTATTTTATCAATATTTTCTTTTTTTGTTAGTTGTTTTATATTGTTTAAATCAATACCGTCCCCGATTAGTAAAAAAACAAAATCCTTAATTCCTTTAGAATCTAAAATTTTAATAATATCAATAACAATGCTCAAATTTTGTAATTTTCCGACATTACCTTCAAACAAGATAACTTTTTTGTTGTTCAGTGCATAGTTATCTCTCAGTTCTGAACAGTATTTATTTTTGTTTTCATTAAAAAGAGATACGTCAACCCAATCAGACGCGCAAATCATCTCTTTTTTTGTTTTCAAGCATCCCTGTATATATTGCCCCATGCTTTCAGTAACTGTTGAAAAAGTTGTTGTGTTTCTGTAAACAAATAGCTCTACATTTCGCAGGATGCCAATTAGTAATTTGTTTTTTAACATTCCGGAAATTACGCCAAGTGCCGGTAAAATATCCGTGACATCAAAGTGGTGCGGCAAATTGTAGAATTTATTGAGCAAGGCACCCGGAATTCCTGAAGCAAGAGGTGTCATTGATAAACATAAATCAACTTCTTTACGTAAACTGATTGCTTTGAACAGAGAAATGATAGAAAATTCAAAGTAAGACAACATCCTTAAAATAGGATTGCTTTTAGGCGTAAAAATCAGATTTAGCCTCAGTATATTTACTCCATTATGGATTTCTTGATACTTGGTGTGCTCTTCCTTGTTTAAGTGATAGGTTCTTTTCGGAAATGAAGTTAGAACAGTTATTTCATGCCCTTTTTTAACGAGCAATTCACACATCTCCGTGGCTCTACGCCCTGTTCCGACAAGTTCCGGATAATAATGTTGGTGCACAAACAAAATGTTCATAGGTTTAGCCATGCTAGTTTAATTTGTTAAAAACATTTATTAAGCTTATTGCAGTTTTATCCCAGGAAAACAAAGCAGCCCTTGATAACCCTTTTTCTATTAATTCTTTTTTTAGAACATCGTTGAACAATATTTTACTAACTTCTTCAGCGATATTATTTTGATCAAATGGATCAAAATAACGTATTGCGTCACCGCAAATTTCTTTAAATGGATTAAAACACTTATTTTTTAATGATGGATTAAGGTCACAATCAGAAGCGGCTACGGGCACTCCTGCAGTCATTGCTTCTAATAACGGAAGCCCGAAAGTTTCTTCTATAGATGTAAAAACAAATGCATCAGCCTCTCTGTAAAAAGCAGATAGTTCATTATATGTTATTTTCCCAGTTAACTCAACTTTACCAGCTACAGAAAAGTCTGAAGCTGTTTTTAAAAGGGTTTTATAATAACTATAATCTAAAATATCCCCTATTATCACCAGGTTACCCCTATAGTTATATTTGTCAAACAGGATCGCAAAAGCTTTTATAAGTCTATCTAAGTTTTTATGCGGCAGGATTGCAGATACAGTTAAGATAAAATTATTTGTTTTATTCAGTTGATTTATTTTGCTGAATTTAAAATCACATCCATGCGATATCATTACACATTTATTGGGATTTATGTTTAATTCTTCAGATATTTTCACTAAAGAGTCGTTTGAAACAAAACGTATAATGTCAACTCTTCTGACAAAAATCCAGGATAGAAATTTGATTAATGAGTTTTTACTTCTGTTATTTAAGGACCATTTTATAGGTATTTTTGAAAATGGATTTGAGTTTTCTATTGTCATTACAATTTTGCAAGGAGCAAATAAGACAGTCATATTAGCCATGGAATAAAGCAAATCAACTTTGTAAAAAAGTATATAAAATGGAAGAATTAATTGCTCAAACACTACTCTGAAGTATGGATTTACAGGAAGATATTTAACTTCAATAATTTGTATACCTGAAGGTATTGTGTTTCTTAATTCAAATTGTTTTGTAGATAAAAGTACTATATATTTGTTATTTTTGTCGTGCTCTATAATTTTGGGTAAAAGATTGGCTAATGTAGAAATACCTGCGCCAGCCAGTGCATTTATAGCGTTTATCGCAATGATCATATATATTTTTTGCCATTAGCCCAGCAGGAATTGCACATTTCGTTATTGCTGCGTCCCGAAAGAATCGATTTTTTTAATTCCTTAATTTCTTTACTTTTACGTATTTCGTCAGGCTTTTGCTGAAAAACATTGCCAATTTTGTATTTTTTAACGAGATACTGTCCCCAGCAAGGTAATACATCGCCGCTGGCTGTTAAAACATCAACATCAAAAACACTTGTACACATAGTGCTAAAGGGCCAAATATTTATACCAAGAAATTTTGCTTTCTTATAGGCATTAGATAATATTTTTTCTAAATTCATTTTTTCCCATAAATCGATGTAATTTACTGCATCTTCTCTATGACCGGCATAATTCATTGGATGTAATGAAACATCTTTGACGTTAAATTCCGAAACTATATCAAGAAATTTTGAAATTTCGTTTACATTTTCTTCCTGAATTACGTAGTTAACAGACACATTTATTTTAGAATTTTTTGTTATAAATTCAATTATTTCCAGAACTTTTTGTAAATTAATACCTTTTTGCAATAAATCAATAGTTTCCTGTGTTGCTCCATGAAGCGAAACCTGGATAGAATTTATCGAAGATTTGCATACTTTTTCCAATTTGTTTTTATCATTCGAAAGAATAACACCATTAGTTGCAAGTAAAAGAAGGCTTTTTGTAAATTTGTCTCTCAATATATCCAAAGCTTCGAAAAAGTCAGGGTGAAGAAGGTTTTCACCTCCCGACAAAACAATGGATTTAACTTTTTTTGGGTCGTACTTTCCAATTAACTTTTTAAGGTCGGATAGCGTCATAGTTGTGTTTAAATTCATATATTCTTTCAAAACGCCGGTCCTGTAACACGCTTTACAGGCTAGGTTACATTTACTTGTTAACTCCATATGAATACTGCGGGGAAGGCTTGAAATGTTATAATGGAGAAATTGTTTCACTAAAAGAACGAACTCTTTTATCAGTGATTTTACTTGTATCTTTTCCTTAAAAGGCTTAATAATTAGGCGTGTAACTCTTTTTATCAAATAAAATATTTGAGCCATGCTATTACTCCTTACAGTTCGAATTAAATATATTTCGTTGTTTGATAGTTATTGGTAAATGGTAAATATTCCACAAGATGCTTCCAATGATAATCAAGAAGTTTAATATTGGATTATATCTTCTCATTCTTTTGTAAACAGAATTATGTTTCTTCCTTTTTCTGAAGGGGTTACATCCCTGATTTAATAGAGAGAGAACCTTAAAAAACACACCAATGATATTTTCATTCTTTATTGAAAATCTTAATGCGTTTCTATAAGCGAGCCACGTAGCAAAAAAACCTTTGTTTATCGATGAGCCTTCGCCGTAGTGCCATACAGGAATATTGGTTTTTATGATTTTATAATTTGCTTTTAAAAGTCTATGAAATAAATCATTATCTTCACCATACATAAAATAATCTTCGTCAAAAAAACCAATATGCCTGAATACAGCTGACGGACATAAGTATAAACAGCCTTCTACGCCTTTTGAATCCTTTATTTCTTCATATTTAAAGTCAATATTTTTCCAGTTTACAAAACTAATTTCTTCTTCTTTAGGAATTGCTGTATATCCGATCAACCCAACCGTACTTAACTTATCAAATAAATCGACAACAAGATTTATCCATTCAGGCAATATTTTAATATCAGTATTAAAAACAGCTACATAATGAGCATTTTGACTTAAGGCGTATTTTATACCGGTATTTACAGCTCCGGCAAAACCCTTTTTGCCAATATTTTCTAATATCTTAATTTCTGGAAATTTATCTTTAACATAGATTAAAGATTCATCTGCAGAACCGTCGTCTACTAATATTACGTTGTAATTTTTATAATTTGTTTTTGCCAAAGAATCGAGTGAGTAATAAAGATGTTTGGCCCCATTTTTATTGGGAATTATTACACAAACTTTAGGCTCTATTTGATTTTGCATTATAGTAACTCTCGGTAACATTAAGGGACTTTTGACATTCGGTTAACACTTCCACTACCTGCAGGCCTAGATGCAAACTCTGATCATATCGTCGGCCTTCTCCGATAGCGCGGCAGAAATCAGCCACAAGGTTAGTAAGCGGCAGAGAGTGATCAATCGCAACAGGTTCTACGGCTGATTTAGAAGAAAATTGAAAGACAAGTTTATTTTCCGCAAGGTCATCATAAATCAGGGAACCGCCTTCGTATGTGGCTTTAAACAGCCGTTGCTTATTTTGTTGGATGTTACTGATATTGATTTCAGAACAAGCACCAGATTCGAAATCCAGTATGATTCTGAAGGACTCCCCTGTTCCCTGCGGTTGTTGAATAAATCCGGTTCGTTTAGCACTAATGTGCGATGGAAAACTTCCGGAAAGCTCTATGGACATTGATATATCATGGGGTGCCCAATCCCACAGCGGCGGAGTGTCAGGGCGAAAGGGTCCCCAAGCGCCTCCTGATGAATGCATATTTTTCAATTTACCAAGAGACTGGCCCTTCATTTTTAGTCCACGAAACGCAGCACTGAACAGGTGAGTATGCCCAACCATTATTAAAATTCCGCAATCAGCCGCTTCTTTAACTAGATTTTGAGCAGCCGGCAGAGAAATCGTCATGGGTTTTTCAATTAAAACCGGTATGCCGGCATGGATTGACTCTATCGCTATTTCAAGGTGAGTTTCCGGCGGTGTAGCTATAATGATGCCATCAAGGCCGGTATTTTCTAAAAGATTACGCCAGTCCGGAGTTACCTTGCAGGTTGAAGGGACAAGCGAAACGCTCTCAGGGTTTCTGCTCGCTAAATAGGCAAGATTGATATCGGGCATGCGATTAAGGGTCTCGATGTATCGTTTACCCCAGCGCCCGGCCCCTATCAGCCCAATTTGCATTAAGACTCACCCCCGATTATAGTCAGGTTAGGAAGCGGCAGGATGAAACGGCTCTTGTTTCCGGCATAAAGCCTGTGTTTTTTTACTATCGGTTCAGCAAAGTTCCACGCGAGCAAAAGAACATAATCCGGTTTTTTTTGATAGAGAACATTTGCAGAGTATACCGGTATATGTAATCCGGGAGTGAACATTCCCTGCTTGAGCGGATTGTCATCGACAATATAGTCAAGGATGGAGACATCTATCCCGAAGTTATACATCATTGTTGTTGCTTTAGCCGTCGCACCATAGGCAGCAATTGACCTGCCTTTTGCTTTCAACCCTCGCAGCAATAACATTAGTTCTTCGCCTCGGATGTTAATCATATCACTCCAACGGTGAAAAGTATCGGCAAGGTGCAGTCCCGCTTTATGTTCCTCAGTGATAAGTTCGGCAACTGTGTTATCTTCATGTTGTGTAGAACTGCCTACATAACCTACCAGCGCGCCTCCCTGAATATCGGAGCGCTCGGCATGCAGTAATTTGAGCCCATTGTCGGCAAAAAATCGTTTCAACGGTTCGACGTGGTGAAAATCAACGTGTTCGTGATATATAGTGTCAAATAGAGTCTTGCGATAAACATCCAACAGGTAGCCAACTTCAAACACAAACTGGCCATCAGGCGCTAGCAGCGAACGGACACCATCTATAACTCCGCGAAGGTCATCGATGTGAGCACAAACATTGTATGCGCATATTGCCTTTGCCGGGCCATATTTTTCTCGAATTTGTTTACCCACTTTGGCGCCGAAAAAATCGATAATATTTTCAATCTCAGCTGAATCCGGGGCAACATTTCCTGCCGGGTCCACGCCTAAAACCCGCATTCCGGCTTCTTTAAAGAAACGCAGTAACGCACCGTCGTTAGAGCCGAACTCAACCACTAGATCTCCCTGTTTGAGATTCAGCCGGCGCACAATAGCGGCGCATTGATCTCTGAGATAGCCGACCATTACCGGAGAGGTACTTGATACGTACACGTAGTGGCTGAACATTACTTTCGGGTCAACAATATCAAGCAGTTGCAGGTGGCCGCAGTCGGCACAGCGGTAAACGTCTAAAGGATATAATTCCTGCGGTTTGTCTTTCTCCGCCGCTGATACAAACGAGTTAGCCGGAGGCGTAGGTTTGAGGTGCAACACACTTTCAAGTTCCTTCGAACCGCATAGCCTGCAATTTGTTCGTTTATGATGATGGAGCGTCATTGAATCAGCCCCCTTTTACCGAAAGTTTATGGAGTTCGACTCGCACTATGTCATCTTCGTACGAACCCTGGTCCCGCGGTTTTCCGGTGATGTTGAGAAATTCCGAGTCTTCAGTGAATTCAACTGCGTGTTCCACTAAAGGCGGAGTGAAGACCATCTGGCCTGCCTTCACCAATAACCAACTTGGGGCCGACTTATCTCCTGCCGGGCGATGGAAATATTTCATTGTGCCTTTTATTACATACATAAAGTGTGAATCTGCTTTATGGTAGTGGTTAGCCCGGACAGTGTTCGCTTTGGAGGTGATGACCTGGATAGCCTGTATTCCTCCGTCTACTAACGTCTGGATATAACCCCGGCCATCTTCAAAGGGCGCAATCATTGAAACTATGGGACCTGTTGGACAAGCTGAAACATCATTCTTACTCATATAAGTTACCTCCCGTTTAGGTTATTATAGAAATCTTTTGAACTCGTCTTCCTCGACAATCTTTTTGATTTCCTCGTCAAAATCCCGTACCGGTTTCCAGCCGAGCGCACGTAGACGCGTGTCGTCAAGACTGTATCGAACATCTTGGCCAACCCGGTTAGGTATTTGGATGTAGGCGTCCTTTTCCGGAACTTTAAAAATGGCTGCGATCTTCCGCAAAACTTCGATGTTCGGCAATTCACAGTTGCCATGCACGTTGTAAACAGTATTAGGTTCTCCTTTCTCAAAGATAGTGAGAATGGCGTCAATCGAATCTTCAACGTGGAGCCAAGAACGTATATAACTGCCATCGCCATGCATCATTGCCGGCAAGCCACGCCGCATCCGCCATGCCGATTTGGGAATAAGTTTCTCCGGGTATTGGTTTGGCCCATAATTGTTGGTCATACGGACGATGTTATAGCGAAGCGAGTAGGTCCGGGACCATCCAATGACAAGCATATCAGCGGCGGCTTTGGTAGCCGAGTAAGGGTTCGACGGCCGTAGTGGATCCGACTCGGTATGCCTGCCGTTTACAATGTCGCCATAAACTTCATCGGTACTTATCTGGATGAAATGCGGCGCACCTGATGCGGATTTGGCGCGTGTAAGCTCGAGAAGCCGCTGAACACCAAGTATGTTCGAATGGCAGAACTGGCGATTGTTTGCAATAGAGTTGTCGACATGCGACTCGGCCGCAAAATTGACCAGGAAATCACTTTCAGGCAGATGGCTGAGATTAGCAATATCTTCCTGAATGTGCCGGTAATTACTGTGTTTTTTGAACCCCTCATTTGCGACACGGTCGGCCGCATAATTAATTATGTCCACATTAGTTACAAAATGGCTCATATCCAGGCAGCGTTGCACAAAATGTTTGCCGATAAACCCTAATCCGCCTGTAACAAAAAATAGTTTAGATTTCATTCGTGTCTTACCTCCTTTCCAGGTAATGTATTGACGATATCCAATATTTTTTTTGCTATGTCTAGTATCGTATTTTGCCCGCCAATAACCTTTTTGTGAGCGTTAGCTGCTATTTTAATTCTCTCTTCTTCGTGAAGCAAATAGTATTCACATTTTTCCTTCAATTCCTTGTATGAATCATAACAGACAATTTCTTTACCTTCCTCAAATAATTCTAATAGCATATTTGTCCTATTTGTAATTAGAAATCCTCCGCAAGCTGGCACTTGGTAATTTTTCATATTAATTTCATCGTTTTGTTCTGTGGTTAAAGTATCTATAATTATTTTGGTGGAATTTACTACTCTGGACATGTCTTCTAACCATGCTATTTTGTTTTTTACTTTAAACTTTTTTTTGAATTCCTTACTGCTTTTATTCCAACGGCCTCCCCATATTTTAACATCAAGACCTTCCAAAAAGTTAATCATTCTTTCTCTCTTTTTGCTCCAGGAGCCGATAAAAGCGATACCGCTCCCCCATATGATTTTTTCATTTTCAGATGTAACGATAGGGTGATGTTCAGGATAGTAAAATAAAGGTAAATATTCCAATTTTTTTATCCCCTTGCTGCGATAAAGGTTGAATAGGTGTTTCCTCTGAGTCAAGACACAATCATATTTTGTAATTGTTTCAGTGTGTATAAAGGAAGAAAACGCATTATTGAAAAATTCATCAGTGCTCCAATTTATAACATGCTTAGTATGTTTTTTTATGGCATCAATGGTTTTGGACGTAAGATGCCATCCGTTATTCACCAAAACAAAATCGTATGTGCTGTTTTTTACGCAATTTACTAAATCCCTATTTATCCTGGAAGCAATAAGCGGCATCATTATTCTATTGAGGACACGATTTTTTAGATTAACCCCTCGTTCTGTATAAAGATAAGAAGTCCAATTGAATATATCTGTTTCACAATTCAACTGTTCAAAGGATTTTTTTAGTTGAGGAGCTATTGCAAAGAAATACCCTTCGCCATATATTAATATTTTCATTTTTATTTCCCTAAAACGAACAAATAATGAGATGTTAAGAATTCTTTTAAAAAACCAAACGTCATAATGTCAATATATTTGGTCTTAGTTTTTTTATTTATTAGAGCACAGGACTTGTATATCTTCAATTTTGCTGCAGTAAAGAGAGCTATCATTGATTTTTTTGTGAAGAACCTTAGGTGAGACATATCCAAAAGCCCGCTTTCAGCATATTCCCAATTCCCCTTAAGAAGTAAAGGAAGAAGAACTTTCCAGCATCTTACATTTGGAATACTTGCTATTATCCGGCCATTTGGTTTTAGATAGTTTTTAATTTTATTCAATACTTCCCACGGATTTATCAAATGTTCAAGCACGTCACCTAACAGTATAAAATCAAATTCTTCGCTTTGTAAATCGAGTTGTAATTCTTCAATATTGCCTAAAATAACTATATCTATTTGGTTTTTAGCAATTTTTGCCATCGTATCAGATATCTCAATACCTACAACATATGAAGCTTTACCTTTTTGTTTTAGGGCAAAACCCGTCGCCCCTGAACCGCAGCCAATGTCAAGTATCCTGTTTGGGCCGCAAGGAATTTCAGAAATCAAATCTTCTCTTATAAGATTAAAATAAGAGCTGGTTTTACTATCGTACAGAATTTCTATGTTTGTAATTTTTGTATCTTTCATAAATTTTCTTTATAATCCACAATGGATTTGTTATTATCCTTAATATCAGGTATTTATGCCTGCGTCTAATTTTTTCTCTTTTTATCAGGTTGTAAAGCTCCATTATTTTGTTTTTTGGCAAATTAGATAATAATATTTTATTTTCCGGGTTATCTTCTACTTCTACGGCAAGATCTTCCCAATTCATGCCGTTTGAAACTATTCCTTTATTTAAAGCTATATCCCATACTGGCGTTCCGGGAAATGGAGTTAATATATAGGTCTCAAAGTCTATTAATTTACTTTTTTTTATAAATGAATAGGTTTCAAGGATATCTTTTTCACTTTCGTCCGGTGAACCTATGATAAATGTGGCTTGAATAGGAATTTTTGCCTTATGAAACATATCCAGGGCCAGCCGGTTTTTCTCAATTGTCATTTTAGGTTTGAGAAAATCCAGCGTTTTTTGTGACCCAGACTCAAGGCCAAAACATATTCTTTCAATATCAAGTTGTTTTAGAGTTGCTATTAAATTTTCGTTTACAAGATTGGCTCTGCAAGAGAAGTTAAATTTAACCTTTTTGTCAATTCCTTTAGATTTGATGCCTTTCACAATCTCTTGAAATCTACTTAAATTTGCTACAGCAAGA
Organism: Elusimicrobiota bacterium; assembly: GCA_018816525.1. NCBI lineage: Bacteria > Pseudomonadati > Elusimicrobiota > Elusimicrobiota bacterium. Next base: position 18,524 of record JAHIVV010000054.1, on the reverse strand, counting down.
TCGTCATAAAAAGTAATAACTTTTGGTTTGTATTTATTTATTATCAATTCTAATTCAGCTAAAACATAATTTGAAGAGAACCAGCGGGTTTTATTCCAGAAACGCGTTGATGCGCAAAATGTACATTTATACGGGCAGCCACGCGAGGAAAATAGATAAGTAGTTTCGCCAATGTGTATATTCAGCAAATCTCTGTCTGGAAAGGGCAGTAAGTCAAGATTTTCCAAAAGAGGCCTTTTGTTTGTTAATAAAATACCTTCATTGTCATGTAAAACCAGGCCATTGATAGATTTCATCTCCATTGAGCCAGATTTGCCGCCTTTAGACAAGTAATCAACAACTTCTACCATTGTTTGTTCTGCTTCTCCTACTACCCCGAAATCAAATATTTTGGGTAAGCTTTCAGGAAGCATCGTTATATGAACTCCTCCGACAAATACAGGAATATTCAACTTTTTACACAAATCGGCTACAAAAATAGCTCTATTGAAATTTTGAGAAACTGATGAAACACCTACATAATTTGGTCGAAACTCTTTTAATGTTTCTTCGATTTTGCTGTCAATAATTTTAATTTGAATAGCCTGGAAATGCTTTTTTAAATAGGATGACAAATAAGCCAGGCCTAAAGGCGGATAAACAGTTTCAATATACTTTTTTGTGTTTATTGCGTTAATAAATAATAGTTTCATAATTTATGCCATAATATGCGATAATCGAAATATTTCTTCGAATCGTTTTTCCCAGGTATGGTCCTTTAATGCACGGCTTCTCCCGTTTTTTCTAATATTTTCGGCTTTCGATGGGTTATTTAAAATCCATTTAATTTTTTCAAGGCAAGCTTTTTTGTTTTCATAAGTTAATATTTCATTGCCTATGGCGTAAACAAGCTTCAATTCCGGGTTGTCTTGCGTTAAATACAAGCCGCCTGACATCGGAATCTCAAAATCTCTGCCTTTCAAACACATTAGTTTATTTGACTGAGCAACTCCGGCGAATCCTAAATTAATCCTGCTTTTTGAGTAAAGTTTTATCATCTCTTCGTCAGATAAACTCCCGTTTTCCCAGCCTTGCCCAAAGGCCGTCACATTTATGCCATTTCTCCTAAGGTAATTGATTAAGGCAGGCCTATATCCGTATTTTTTACCTACGAAAGATACATCATAGAGATAATTGCATTCATGAGGTTTATGAATGTCAGGATGCGCTGCTTCAGGCCAAAATTTTGCTAATCCGCCGTGAACAGTGTATTTTATAATTGAATCTGGCGCATTAGTTAAATTTAAATCTATGCTGGAAGCTATTTCAGCCAACCCATAAAACCTTTTTTCAATTTTTGGCCCCTTAAAAAAAAGCTTATCATCCCAGCAAAAATTGAATATTGGTGTTCCTGACTTAGTGAATTCATTAAGAATATTCGTAGATATATTGTAACCGCACAAATATCCTACGAAAGCGTCTATTCGCTGTATTTTGTCGGCTTCTTCGAAACATTTTAACATTTTATTGTTCATTTCTCCGCGTACACTAATCCATTTGTTTGAACTCTGATTATAACCAGATGATTTCCATTCAAATGTTGTTAACTTTCCAAAGCACTGCAAGGTTCTAGGAAGCACGGATTCCCAGTTGTTTTGTTCATAGGCAAGAAAAATATGGAGATTGCCTTTTTGCTTTGGCTTTGGGTTTATCCCTTTAGAATTAAGCCGGTTTTGAAGCTCTATTCGTAACTCATCACTAGTGCTAACCTTTAAATTATGTCTGGCCGCCTGCCTACGATAATAAGCCAATTCACTTTTATTTTTATAATATTGATAAAAACCCTTAAGCGAAGTATTTAATTTATTTAAAAGACTGATTTTTTTCAAGCAATGTTTGAATTTATTAAACATTAAGTTTAGTTTCCCTAAGATGGTATTTGTATGACAAAAGTAAATAAATAAATACTACCACTGACAATGAAAAAATCACGTGATTAATAACCCCTTCCCAGCAAAAATGAGCCAGCATGAAACCGACAACGGCGTTTACTTCCGGGGCATCAATCTTATAAAACTTAAATTCTAACCAAACAAGAAATGCGGATATAAATGCTGATGATAAAAATACAATTAATGTACTCCCGCTTGTAAACAGATATCCAAAGAAACTAACCCCCCAGCCCATCGCGAATCCTGGTCCGTTAGTAAGATCAAGACCATATACAATCTTATTAAAGTCTATTTTTTGAGCCATCGATCCATAAAAGCTTTCCAGATCATTTAACGGACTTGCAGAAACAGCCATCAATTCAGTAACCCCGCCAATTCTCATGACTGCAAAAGAAACAACTTCTTTAATATTCAGGAAACCCCCGGTATGTAGTTTATCTTTTTTTTCAACAACTTCACTAATTTTATATGAACCTTTTTCGTAAGCCATATCGCGCAAAACAGTTGTTAAAGGCAACAAAAATAAAAGTAAAAGTGAGCCAAAAATTAGGTACTTTGATACAAGTCGTTTAGTTGCGTTAGTCTGGATAGTCATAAATACATATAGAATTACCGGAATAAGCCTAAAAAATAAGGCTGCTCTGCTTAATGCTTCTATTCCTGAATATAAACCTTCAGTGAATATCAGTAATAAAAGTATTTTTAGATTCGTTGTTTTTTGATATTTTAGTGTCAAACTTAATAAGATTATGCTTGTTACTGGAACAATTATGTATCTAGTATAATTCATGATTCCAGTAAGCCTAAAGGGCAAAGGGTCAATCCTCACTAATCCAAGTTGTCCCACACCCAAATTCCACATTAAAGTACTAAGGATAATACTTAATGCAAACCATAGAATTATTAAAAATAATAATTTATTTTCCGACAATTTAAAATAGGTTTCTGTTATTTTAAAGTTTTTATTCACCAGTGATTTAGCAATTAATTGTCCAAATACAATGCCTGCAATTCCAACTATTGCAACTAAAACAACATTTACATATTCTGCATTTGTAAACCCGAAAAAGCCATATTGTCCATATTTGTGGGCAAAACCGCTATTTTCGTCTTCTAAAACAAATGTTAAAGCTAATGGAAAACCTATTATAAAATGCATTGCAAAAGTAATTGGAGAGTAATAAACTCTTTTACCTTGACAGCAGATATACATAGCGATGAATGCTGTAATGGAGAGCACAACCCCATACAGAACATTGAATTCTGATTTATGTTCGGTCAAGCCATTTAATGAAAAAGAAATTAAGCAATATATTGTTGCTATGACGCCAAATCCTAAAAAGTATTTACGCCAATTATTAGTTATCATTTCTATTTCTTTCCAACTGCTATTAATTCTTCTGAGATCCCTAACCGGTCCAATATGTAATTAAACGGATAAATTACAAAATCAATCCATGCAGGGTAATTAATTTTTATGGCAGAAGTACTATTTTTGTTGAATAATTGAAATATGCTTAAAATTATCCAGGATGATGGAGTACAATAATGAGTCTTTATATCATCAAAACCTGAGTCTTTCAGTAATTTATAAATAGATTTTTTTGTAAAAAGTTGTAAATGGAAAGGTATCCATGATGATATGGAATATTTTCCAAGGATACGCATTGTAATACTATTTCCGTGAGGCACATAAATAATGAGTTTTCCGCCTTTTTTAAGTATTTGATAACATTCTTTAATTACTTCGCTACAGTTGGGCATATGCTCTAAAGCATTATCAATTCTTATATAATCAAAAGTCTCTTTAGGTAATCCAGCTGTTTGTAATTCACCGCAGATAAAATGACCGTTTGGCAATAATTCTTTGCATTTTTGAATAGACTGAATGCCAACATCCAAACCCCAGACATCATAACCTCTCTGATTAAATTCTAGCAATTTAGCTCCGCAGCCGCAGCCAATATCAAGTATATTAAAAGTTCCTTTTTCAACTTCCTTTATTGGCCAGGAATGTGGGCGTGAAATAAATTTTCTCAAAATTTTTTTCCAAAAGGGAACTTTACTTTTTGTTAATACTTCGGCCAAATTCACAATACCCGTATTTGTATGTTTAGATTCAGTTGAAGAATAATATCCGGCAATTGTTTCCCATTCCGGCCGTTCATTCAAGTAAATTAATTTACAATTATTGCATTTGACATAAGTTCCTGAACAGTCAATCCCGTCCCTTCGATTACGGTCAGTATACAGTACTTTGGAAATTGTAGAACCACATACCGGACAATTTGGAATTTTAATATTTTTCAAGCTATATCACCCTTTAATCTTAATCCTTCAAACAACCATGATTTAGAAATAATGTATTGGGCTAGAATCATATAAACACCGCCAAAACAGACTACTAAAAGCGATTGTTTGAAATTAGGTATTGGTATCAAAATTGTAAGTAGTAGGGTTAACACTATAAATGGAATCATTAGACTAAAAGATTTGAAAAATCTGACCCATGGAAATTTAACAGGCAGTTCATTCTTTAATTTTAGATCAACTAAAACAACAGTTACAATATATCCAAGAAGCATAGAAATAATTATTGAAGCAAATGGGTTTATTTGAAGTGTTGTGAATATTCCAAGTAGAACTATTGCGGCTCCAATAAATTGAGGCACCACAAGTATTTTCATGTCAATTTGAGCGAGCGCTGCCATATAATAAGAACTGCCTATGAGTCTTACAGTTTCAATTAAAGCGGCTCCTAAAACGATATAAGGAACATTTTGAAATTTACTGCCAACAAATATTTTTATTAAAAAGTGTGCTGAACAAGATATAAATACTCCCATGATAACAATTGACGGGATGAAACAATCAGCGTATTTATTCCATGCGATTGCTTTTTGCTGCTTGTCTTTATTAGCAATTTGATTAAAAAAGTAGGGATTATAGAATTGCCCGAACAAATTTTCAAAAGCAATCATTATTCCGGCTGCGACTGAATAACCGGCTGCAAATAAGCCAACCAGGTTTTCCTGGCTATTAAAACCAAGTATAAAACGGTAAGATTGCGTATGAAGCCAATAAAAACATACCGTAACTGCTAATGGGATTGAAAATTTAAATACAACTAAAAATGAAAAACTTTTATCATTTTTATAGGGAAGATCGTCGTTATTTGTAGAAACATTTAGCATTTTCCATAGAATAAAGGCGGAAAATAGCAGAATTATAACATTCGAAATAATTGACCCAAAAATCCAGTATTCTGCTTGCGGCGAAAAAAACTTTACTAATAGAATAGAAATAGCCAAGCCGAACCACAAAGTCAAATTTGTGAATAAAACAAAATATATACGATGTCCTAAAATATTCAAATTATTCAGCATGGTACCTGTTAAAGTGACAAACAATAAATTACCAACAAGTATTGATGACATCCAAAAATAACTAACGTTTGTGCCTATTCCAAATAATTTCAAAAATATTAAAGTTAATATTAGACTGAAAGCGGTGATGTAAATTAAATAAACAGCGAATTTTAGCATATATTTGCGCGATAAACCTTCTAAATTCCATTCTATCAATTTTCTGCTTACATACATACATATCGGGTTGATAAAAACTCCGCCGAACCATGCAATTACGCTAAGGATGATATAATAGCGCCCAACTTCGTTTGGAAGCAGAAAAGTAGTCAGTAATCTTAGGCTGATAACAGCAGCTACCATTTGTAATACTCTTCCAATCAATAATACCGAGGCATCTTGTATTTTATTCATCGATCTTCCAATGTTTTATGAATTGTTTGTGTTTTTTTAATCTATTATGTTTTTCTGTAGGAAGTTTTAAATTTCTTAAATTATCAATTATTTGAATAAGGAATTTTGGCAACAGAATTGAAACAATTCTCCTTAGGATTAAAGGTGAAAAGATTTTAAACCGGATTCTTGATATTAAAGGAAGTAAATCCCAAACGTGAAATCTATCAGGTGCAATGAAATTTCCTTGTTTACAGCCATAATAAATGCCTAAAAGTTGAACTGAATCTTTGGTGTAAGTATTTTCATCAAAAGGTGTATATTTTGCGAGTTTACCCCCGAACTTTATCATTTTAAGTAAAAGTTTTTTTGGGCTGAATCTTATTACATAAAGCGTCTTCAATTCTTCGGTAAATGGTTCGCTGGTAACGATCATTTTACATTGTCTTACCAAACAAGTGATTGCAAGCGCACTATGTATGAATTCAGACCCTATGAATTCTTCAAGCTTCAAATAATCAATATTGTCTCTTTTTACTACAATGGAGGTGATTTTACTCAGATATGTCAAAGGGTTCAATTTAGGTGTTAATTTATCAATAATTAAGGTTTCCTTTATGGCAAAGAACGGCACCATTTCTCCGTATATTGTTATCCTTAAAAAATTTAAGGCTATTACAGAGGGTTCATAATGTTCGATCAAGTTTAAAATATTTTTAATACAATCTTTACAAAGTACTTCATCATCTGATAAAAGCCATACATATTTTCCTTTGGCCATTTTTGATACGTATATAACATTTCTATCAAAGCCTATGTTTTCGTTATTATGATTTATAGATAAATACTTGAAGTTGAACTGGCTTTCGTTTGATAAATCTCTGGTTTGGTCAATTGAAGCATTATCGCTGATGCAAATTTCTACATTATCGGTATTTTCTAATTGTTTTGAAAGATTTGATAATAAATCTTTTAAAAGGGAATATCTGTTCCAGGTAGGGATACAAATAGAAAGCAGAATGTTTTGTTCCAAATTAACATTATTCATTTTAAAGTTTTGAGACCATTAAAAAAGCTATTCGTTATTTTAAAGATATATTTTAATTTTTCATTTGTTATACCGGGATATACGCCTATCCAGAATAAATTGTCCATGACATTATCCGTGTTATTCAGATTGTCAAAAATCCTATATTTAATATCCTGATAAGCCGGCTGTTTAATAAGATTCCCGCCAAAAAGCATACGGGTAGCTATTTTATTGTTTTCTAAAAAGCTTACGATATCGTTTCTTTTAAAAGGAGCATTTTGCTTTACCAGAATCGGGAAGCCAAACCAGCTGGGATCTGAGTATTCTGTTTTTTCAGGCAAAAGTAAAAACTTATCATGTTTTTTTAGATGCTCGAAAAGAGTACTGAAATTTTTCTTTCTCTTTTTGATAAATGCTGGAAGTTTGTCTAATTGCGCCAGACCTATAGCGGCCTGCATATCAGTGAGTTTTAAATTATAACCAATGTGTGAATATACATATTTGTGGTCGTAACCAAAAGGGAGTTTACCGAACTTTTGATTGAACCTTTTGCCGCAGCTGTCATCATGGCCTGGTTCACACCAGCAATCCCTGCCCCAATCTCTTAAAGAAAGAACTATTTTTTTTAATAAAGGATCATTGGTTAAAACAGCGCCCCCTTCTCCCATGGTTATATGGTGTGCAGGATAAAAACTGCAAGTTGATAAATGGCCGAACGTGCCGGTATGCTTTCCTTTATATTTGGAACCTAACGCATCACAATTGTCTTCAACAAGCCATAAATTATGTTTTTCTGCGATCTGTTGGACTTTATCAATATTGAAGGGGTTTCCCAATGTATGAGGAATAAATATTGCTTTTGTTTTTTTTGTGATTGCTTTTTCGATATTTTCTGTTTTAATATTGTAGGTTCCTAAATCAACATCTATTAATACAGGGATCAAATTATTTTGGATTATAGGGTTCAACGTAGTAGGAAAACCGCAGGCAGTTGTTATTACTTCGTCACCCGGAACTAATCTTTTTTCTTTAAGTTTGGGTGAAGTTAGCGCGGAAATAGCGAGCAGATTCGCTGAAGAACCGGAATTATTCAAAAGGCAGTATTTTACACCCAAGAATTCGGCTAACTTATTTTCGAATTTCTGGGCATATTCCCCTGCAGTCAACCAAAAATCCAATGAAGAGCTTACAAGATTCATTAATTCATTTTCGTCATAAATTCTACCGGCATAATTTACTAAAGTTTCACCCGGAATAAACTTTTGGGGTATTTTCGAAAAATGATACTCTTTAACCTTTTTTAAAATTTCTTCTCTAATTAAATTTTCTTTTAATTTTGTCATGACTATGTCCCTTATTTTACTCTGCAGTATTGAATATATTTGTCCTCATATATAAGTTTTTTATCTATTTTGTTTATATTGTCTTTGTACCATGAATATAAATTTTTAAGTGCCCGGTTAATTGGTGTAAAAGTAAAATTTCCTATTTCCTTCAATAATCTTATATTTGAGCCGCTGTATTCGGTGTTAAGCCCGGGGTGCTTAATAACAATTTTAGAAGGATTTAAAGAAATATCATTAATATTTTTGGCAATTGTTATAAGGTCTATTGGTTTACCGGTTACAAGATTGTAAGTATTGTATTTCGGCTTATTTTTAATGAAATACTCTATTATTTTTACTAAATCGTTGATATAGCTAAAATCAAATAAGACATTTTGCGATATAACAATAGGCAGGCCAAGCAAGTTTCTAACAATTGAGTTTGATATGAATTTGTATTCATAATCTTCGTATTTACCATAAACGCCAAAAAGGCGCAGGCTTACAATATTGCTTGATTTTTCTGCGAATTTTGAACAAATATATTTGGAGAACCCATAAGCATCTTCAGGTACATATTTATCAAAATAGTTTTCAGGCATCTTCGGCTTATAATTTTTAATTGAGTATTCAGCCCCGGTGCCTAAATTTATCAGCTTCATATTTGAGTTTAAGCAATGAGCTAAATTAAAAAACATCCTTAGATTATTTGATGTTACATCCGTCCTGCCGGCATCATATGCGGTTTTTCTGGTTCCTCCGGTATTAGCGCAGTGAACTATAGTGTCTATTTTTTTATCCTTGAGATAAGCTTGAACTTTTTCACAGTCTAATAAATCTAGTTCTGAATGGTAAGGATAAAAAAGTGAATATTTGGATGAAGAAAAACTCAATAAATGCTCAATTAAGTTTTTCCCTATGAATCCCCTTGCTCCGGTAATAAGAATGTTCTTTTTATTTTTTTTCATTTTAAAAATTCATGGTACCAGGTAATAGTCCGCCTCAGGGCATCTTCAATATCAACCGTTTCTTTCAATCCTAAAAATTCATTGGCTAAAGTAGTATCCGGGACAAACCTGGATTTATCAGCGTTCTTATTAGGAGGAAGTTCAGAAACGATCTTAATTTTATTCGGAAAATTATTGGATATTTTTTCTGCTAGATTTTTAAGCGTTATGCTGTTAGGGCTTCCGACGTTGTAGGCTAAACCTGCCTTGCCGTTAGAAAGTATGCTTAAAAACCAGAAAGCCATATCTGAAGCATACATATAGCTTCTTACAGTATTTTCATTGCCAAGGATCCTTATAGGCCCGCCTAACAGGCTGTCTCTGATGAAATTGTTGATTGCCCAGGGTTTATCGATTAGTTGATAAGGGCCAAGGAATGCAAACGGGCGGGCAGTGAGTATCGGTAATTTAAATTGGTTTCTATAGGCTGTACATAAAGTTTCAGTATAGCGTTTAGCTTCAGAATAAATAGAAACGATTGAATCACAATCGGGGCCTCCATGAAACGATTCGGAGATTCTTTCTAAGTCAAAAGGCTGGCCTCCGTAAATAAGGCCTGAACTGATATTGAGTATACTTTTTATATTTGACAGCCTGGTTGCTGCGGAAAGAATAGAATCCGTTCCTTTGGAGATGACTTCCATAGTTTTTATGGGTTCAGATGAATGTTTGCGGTTATCAGGATCAGCAGCCGCATGTATTATATAGGACACATCATCGGGAAGCTCAAAAAAGTCTCTTATGTCTTTTTCAATGAGAACTATATCTTTCCTTGTTGTTAAATGCGGAACTTTGGAACTGAAACTAAAAGCATTTTTTGACATCAGTACCATGTTTGTATTAAACCTATAATTGTCGTTTAAAAAAGCAATTAATTCAGCTAACCAGGTACCAATGAACCCGGTTCCGCCTGTGATAAATATTTTTTCGTTCTTTAATTTTTCGAGCGTCTTTACATGTTTCTGGGTAAGTATCTGGCTGCAATCGTTTTTTACTATTTCAATAGTCCGCGTGTTCATCATTTTTCCCTCTTAGTCGATAATTCAATGGCTACCTCTACAATTAAATCTTCCTGGCCGGCAACCACTTTTCTTTTTCCCAATTCTATAAATACATCCCTTGGATCAATATCGTATTCTTTTGATATACGCTCCACATGTTTCGAAAAACCCGAAAACACTCCTGCCAAACCGCTTATAATGCTGATAGGTTTTATACTTGGTTTAAAATCCGGTAATTCTTTTTCTATAATATCGCTTGCATCAAGTATTTTATAAAGGTTAATGTCAGTTTCATAGCCCATTTTGTGAAGAACCGCAACCAAAATTTCTATAGGCGTGTTGCCTGCACCTGCACCTAGCCCCCGCGCAGTACCGTCAAGAATTAAAGCGCCTGCTTCAACTGCTGCTATAGAGTTTGCAACTGCCATACCCAGATTATTGTGTGAATGAAAGCCTACAGGTATAGTTAAGGAATTAACAAGCGCGCTTATTCTGTCAGTTACGTCAACGGGAAGGAATGCGCCGGCAGAATCCATCAGTATTATCCCTTGTGCGCCGTAAGATTCCATTTTTAGGCATTCTTCAATTAAAGTTTCTTTGGGTGCCATATGTACCATCATGACAGCGGCATGCGCTATTTTGCCTTTTTCTCTTACGTAACCCAGATGGCGTTGAGTCAAATCAGTTTCAGTGCAGTGAGCCCCTACTCTAACTACATCCACTCCAGCTTCAATTGCCGGTTTAAGGTCTTTGTTAATTGTTGCGTAGCCTGGAAGGTCGAAAATTCCAAGTTTTGTGTTTTTTAAATTCTCCCTTGCGGTTCTGATCATTTCTAAATCAGAAAGCAGGCTTTGTCCGACTTGTATGGAAGAAGCTCCAAGCCCGTTCCCGTGGCCTATTTCAATAATAGGAATACCTGCCGCTTCCGCAGCTTTACAGTAAGTAGTTATTACTTTTGTGCTAAACTTGTGTTGAATTGCATGAGACCCATCCCTTAAAGTTGGATCGGCAATTAATATTTTTTTCATCTCAGTCCTTAACGTTCAATTTTGATTTTGCGTATTCTTCTGCAGCTGCGATTGCTGCGCAATTGATAATATCAAGGTTTCCCGCATAACTTGGCAGATAATCTCCAAGCCCCTGGACCCTGATCATTAAAATAATGTTATTGTTTTCGATCATTGGAGGGACAACGAGCGAATACCCGGGAACATAAGTTTGTATTTTTTTTATCATTTTTGTTATTTCTGTATTTAATTTATCAATTTCCGGTTTCTTCACATAAGCCCGCACGGTTGTTTGCATATTTATGCATGGCTGAGCTGGATTGAGGACAAGAATTGCTTTCGTTTTTTTTGCGCCTGAAAAGTGAGCTAATCCTTTTTCGGTTGTCTCTATGTATTCATCCAAATTGGCTCTTGTTGCCGGCCCGGCACTGCGTGATGAAATAGTTGATACTACTTCGATGTAATCAACGTCTTTCTGGGTCTGCCCGATGACATAGGCTAATGGGATTGAAGCCTGCCCGCCGCAAGTTATCATGTTGACGTTGTTATAAGAAAGGCATTCTGTAAGGTTTACCGCAGGGACGCACATTTTCCCCACATTCGCTGGTGTAAGGTCAATGGCTATTTTGCCAAGTTTTTCTAAAATTGGTGCATGTACTTTATGTCCCGAGGCAGAAGTGCAATCAAAAACAATATCACAAATATCAGGGTTAGAAGTTATTGCATCTATGCTTTTATCAGAAATCGGTACCCCAAGGCTGATTGCTTTTGTCATTCCCCTGGACTGGGTATTTCTGCCGATGAAAACAGAACATTCCAAATGGTTAGATCTCATCAACTTGACTAAAAGATCAGTCCCAATAAGGCCGCTTCCAATAATTGCGACTTTTAGCTTTTTTGAATTGTTATGCATAACGCTTTCTTTTTTTAAAGAGAATTATTTTTATATTCATCTCTAGGTAAAAAAGGGAACATGTCGTCATAAGGCATTGATACCATTTTGCCATTATCCAATTTTTTTGAAGCAATCCTAGGAATTAATAGCTGATTTGGAGGTGTAATAACTTCACAAATAATTGATCCTTTATGTTTTTTTACTTTTTCAATTTTTGAATTAAGTTCTGAAAGTCTTGTAATCCTGATATAATCGATCCCGTAAGCTCTTGCTATTTTTCTCATATCAGGGAAACTTACACCTGTTTTTGGGCTTTCACCCATAAGCCGCCCATTACAGAAGTTTTTTTGTGTATGACGAATAAGAAGATAACCATTGTTATTAAAAACAATAAATTTTACAGGTAATTTGTAATGTACTACTGTCTGTAATTCCTGTAGGTTCATTTGAATAGATCCATCTCCGGTAATACAATAAACATCTTTTCCTTTATTTGAAGCAGCGACCCCTATAACAGCCGGCATATAACCCATTGTTGACAGGCCGCCAGTAATTATATGACGTTGTCCATATTTTACTTTGAAGGCTTGTGCGTGTACATGAAAACAGGAACCGGTATCAACTACAAAAACATCATTTTTAGACATTTTTTCAGAAAAAACTTTCATAAAATGATAAGAATTTATCCCATTTTTTTCATTTAAATATTCAGGTAAATCAACAGGATATCTATCTTTCCATTCTTGTGTTCGTTTTATCCACGAGTAACCATTAAACCGATAATGTCCCAATTTTATCAAAAGTGTTTTCAAAAATAATGAAATGTCAGTTTTAACAGCAATATCAGGTTTCACTGAAGGTTTATTTAATTCATTTTCATCGATATCAACAATGATTTTTTTTGCGAAAGGTGCGAAATTTTGAAAATCATAACTTACCAGGCCAATGCCAAGCCTGCAGCCCAAAATAAGCAGAAGATCGGAATTTTGCACTGTAAAATTAGCAGGCCTGTCACCATAAGTTCCTGGCCTGCCTACAAATAGTGGATGTTTATTATCGATTAAATCCATCCCCAATCTTGAAGTAATTACAGGAATTCCAATTTTATTTACGAATTTAAGAAAAAGTTCATTTGCACCTGAAAGGCGCACTCCTGCTCCAGCAAGGATGCATGGTTGCTTACTTTGCGTGAGAGCGCTCTTGATAATTTCCAATTGTTTATTCAATGCCTTATTATTGTTTAAAGTTTCTGAAGATTGAGAATATCCTTCATATTTGTTCGGATTAAAAAATGCACCTTGAAGATCAACAGGACATTCTATGTATACTGGGCCAACTCTATGAGCTTTTGCCATGGAAATACATTTTTCAACTTCATAGCGTACTCTTGATAGATCGTCTAACAAAATGGAATATTTGGTTATATGTTTAAATAATGGAAGGCTGTCAAACCCTTGTAAAGGAAATTGTCTCGGGCCTTTAACTTTAGCCAGAGAGAGTTTCGATTGTCCTCCAACAATTATGCATGGAGAAGAATCAACATAAGCTCCGACAACGCCGGTAATTGTATTTAGAACGCCCGGGCCGGCTGTAGCATAAACTATTCCCAATTTTCCGGTAAAGCGGGCATAAGCTTCAGCTGCCATGGCCGCACCCTGTTCATGCTGAAAGCAAATATACTTTATTTTTTTATGCTGCAATATAGCATCTGTAAGATGCATAATCATTCCGCCGGAAACAAGGAATATATATTCCCCACCAGCCTCATATAATTTATTTGTGATAAAATCAGCAACTCTTATTTCCATATTTTCCAGGGAGCTTTTCCTGAATCCCAAAGTTTTTCCAGTTCAATCTTATCCCTCAAGGTATCCATACATTTCCAGAAACCGTTATGTTTATACGATATGAGCTGGTTAGCTTTTGATATGTTTTCAAGCGGGGTTCTTTCCCATATTGTAGCATCGCCATTATTGATATAATTAAATACTTCGGGTTCCAGTACAAAATAGCCGCCGTTTATCCAGGAATTTTCACCTTTTGGTTTTTCAAGAAATGTTTTAACGTGGTTGTTTTTACTAATGTCCAAAACGCCAAATCTCCCGGACGTTTGAATTGCGGTCAGAGTAGCAAGTTTTTTGTTTTTTTCGTGTGTTTCCAGCAATTTGGCAATATTGACGTCACTAACACCGTCGCCGTAGGTTAACATAAATGTTTCATTTTTGACGTATTTCTCAATTCTTTTTAATCTTCCCCCCGTCATAGTGTCTACGCCTGTATCAATCAGCGTTATTTTCCAGGGGTCAGAATTAGAATAATGGATTTTGGTTTCATTAGTTTCCATGTCTATTGTCATATCGCTCATGTGCAGGAAATAATGAGAAAAATATTCTTTGATTACATAACCAAGATGGCCCAGGCAAATAATAAACTCGTTAAAACCATAATGAGAGTAAGTTTTCATTATATGCCAGATTATTGGCTTACCCCCGATTTCAATCATTGGTTTTGGAATAGCTTGAGTTTCCTCAGTAATTCGGGTTCCTCTGCCGCCAGCAAGGATTACTACTTTCATTTATTTTCTCCTAATGATTTCTTATACCAATCAATAGTTTTTTTCAACCCTTCTTCAAAATTTGTTTTTGCCTTGAACCCGAATTCTTTTTGCGCCCTTGAAGTGTCAAGGCTCCTTCTAGGTTGTCCGTCCGGTTTTGTCGAGTCCCATGTAATTTTTCCCTGAAAACCGGTCAATTTTACAATAAGTTCAACGAGGTCTTTTATAGAAATTTCAAAACCTGCCCCGAGGTTAACCGGGTCAGATTTATTGTATTTTTCGGTAGCAAGCATTATTCCTTCTGAGGCGTCTTCAACATAAAGAAATTCTCTGGTTGCTTTGCCCGTACCCCAAACAATAATTTCTTTTTCCTTTTTTTCAATTGCATTTATGCATTTTCTTATCAGCGCAGGAATTACATGCGAAGATCTTGGGTCGAAGTTATCACCGGGCCCATAAAGGTTAACGGGCATTAAGAATATCGAATTAAAACCGTATTGCTGGCGGTAAGCCTGAGACTGCACCAAAAGCATTTTTTTTGCGAGGCCATAGGGGGCATTAGTTTCTTCCGGATATCCTATCCAAAGGTCGTTTTCTTTAAAAGGTATGGGGGTGAATTTAGGATAGCAGCATATAGTACCCAGTGCCACAAATTTTTCAACGCCGACTTGTCTGCCAATTTCCATTAATTGTACGCCCATCATTAGGTTATCATAGAAAAATTTACCGGGGTTTTCACTGTTTGCGCCGATACCGCCTACTACAGCGGCAAGATGTATAACGATATCCGGTTTTGAATTCTTATACATCTTTGACACGTCTGTCATGTTTACGAGATTGTAGTCTTCAATTTTGGGAATAAATATGTTAGAGCAACCATTTTTTTGAAGTTTTTTCGTAAGATGAGAGCCAAGGAAACCGGCGCCTCCGGTTATAGTTACTTTTTTATTCTTCCAAAAAGACATGCTATCTCCTTTTATTAAAAGCGGTATACCAGGCTATGGCTTTCTTTAAACTTTCATCTAAAGTATACTTGGGCTGCCAGTTAAGTTTTTTATGCGCTTTCTCGGCAGACAAATATTGATTTATTATTTCATTTGAAGCTTCATTCAAAATAATGGGTTTAAGGTTGCTTCCCATCAGTTTGATAATTTTTTCAACCAATTCCTTGACTGTTACGCGGATTTCACTGCTAAAATTAAACGCTTCACCTTGTATTTTTAATTCTTCCATTTTTTCTGCCAGCAGAAGGTAAGCTTCAACACCGTCTTCAATGTAAAAGTAGTCCCTAATGAAGGTCCCGTCACTTCTGATTATCGGCTGTTGATTATTGAGGACTGAAAGTATCGTCCCCGGGATGATCCTGTTAAAATTCAAATCGCCGCCGCCGTAAAAGTTGCCGCATCGGGTTACGCAAACAGGGAGTTTATATGAATTGTGGTATGTTTTGCATAACAGGTCAGCGCAGCTTTTTGAAACGTCGTAAGGGTGATTGCCTTCAAGCGGAGCGTTTTCATCATAGGGTAATTTTGCTTGTTCTCCGTAAGCCTTGTCGCTTGACGCAACAAGTACTCTTTTGACTAGCGGGTTTTTCCTGCAAGCTTCCAAGATGTTCCAGGTTCCTTTTATATTTGATTCAAAAGTAATAAGAGGGTTTTTATTAGCGACCCCTACTATTGTTAACGCAGCAAGGTGAAAGACCGTGTCTATTTCATATTCTGTAAGAATTCGTTCTATAAGCGCATAATCCTGGAGTTCGCCCCACACAATATTGATTTTATTAAAGTTTCCGTCAGATAATAATTTTGACCTTGGTACCCAGTCACGCACCAGCCCTGTGACGTTGGCTTCTGCTTCTACAAGGTATTTTACCAGCCAGGAGCCGAGGAATCCGCTACATCCGGTAACAAAAACGTTCCTGTTTTTAAAAAAAGCTTTATTCATTTTTTTGCCTCTGATTTAATTATTTACAAAAATATCCGACTCTGATAAGCGGTTAATAAGATTTACGGAATTATTCAGGCTAATATTTTTATTTTCTGTAATTAAAAAAAGCGTGTTTTCTTTACCTTGTAATAGCGAAGAATCATAATCAGGGAGTAATGAATAACTCATATCGTCGCATTTAATAGTTTTAAAAACATTTTCGACAATTTCAGACAGTTCATTTTTGCCTAGAATTACAAAATTTTTTATTCCTTTTTCTTGATAAAATGTAATGAGTTGTAGTGTATTTTCCTTAACTGAACGAATAATCTGGATAGTTTTAAGGGTGTAAGAATATGATTTTTTTGCCTTTTCGACAAATCCTTTTGGAGTAAGGATGTATTGAGCTTTTCTTTTGTTTAGCTGTTTCGCTTTTATTAAGCCTTTCTTTATGAGTTGCCTGATAATGAGATTTGTCAATCCTAAGGATATTCCTGTATTTTTTGAGATGATTCTCTGGTGGGATAGGTGATTATTGGAAATTTCCTTTATGATGACAAACTCTTTTTCAGATATTTCTGTTTTATGCATAGTTATACGCAAATTATTGCCTTGCTTTTATTTTGGGCAAAATTTCTTCCTTATATTCTATCAATAAGGACAGCACTGTTCCAAAAAATAGGCCTAAAAAACAGCTCAGCGCAAGGTTTCTAATCAAAAAAATACTTTTAGGCTCATTTGAAATATAGACAGGTGTTAAAATAGAAACGTTCCCAATGCTTAAGGGTGCATAAGCTCTGGTTACAGCTTCTCTCTGTGAAAATTCCTTGTAGCGATCTTTAGTAAGGTCGTATTCGCGATTCAATTTGTTCATTTTGTTTTGTTTTTCAATTAACTCATTTTGAAGAGTTTCAAGTTCAGTGACGATTTTTTTTGTTTCTTTTTCTAGGATTGTTTTTCTGACCTGATAATTAGATAACGCAATAGTCGTATTTATCAATCTTTCCTTCAAATTTTCGTACAAGGGGTTCAAGGTTTCACTTTCTAATTTTAATGTAAGTAAATCAGACATTTCCTTTTTTGCCATCTTAGACGTAATTTGCTGAAAAGCGACTTCATCACTTAAAGACCTGACAAGTTTATAAGTTCTTTCTTCGTTTTTAAAATGTTTTGTTATTTCTTTCAGATTTTCTTCTTCGCTTTGGATATCATTTATGAGTTTAGTATATTCCATTTCGTACTGGCTTCTTAAGGTCAGTTTATCAACAACCCTTTGATTTAAAATTGATAAATTCGCAGATTTTTGATATTCAGAAAGTTTTTTCTCAATATCAGACAATTCTCTTTCAAAGGAGTCCTTTTGAGAAAGAATATAATCTTCGGATCTTGTCAGCTCGCCTTTTCTAAGCTGAGTATTGGTTTCCAATAGTATATTGGTAATGCCCTCCATTATTTTTTTCACATCGTCTTTATTTTCGCCCTCGAAACTTATTTTTAATATTCTCGGGTCTCTGTCTTTTTCAACCCTTATCATTTTCGCTATAGATTCGGCATTTCCCGGGTTTTTTTCCATACTTATTGATTGTAACACTTTTAAAATAAATCCGGAATCTTTTACTAACGATTCATAAAAGCTTGCGGGAATTCCAATTTTCTGAACATCGCCGTTTTGCGATACAATAGCTGTTTCAATAGCTGACATCACTACCGAACCCTGATAAACGTGGGGTTTCCTGATTGAATAGAATGCAGTTATAGATAGGCATATTAAACAAATAACCAATAGCATATATTTGTATTTCAGCATGATCCTTACTAATGATACTAAATCTAATTCCTGCCCTTGTTCTGTTGTGTTAAATTGACTCATTTTAGCAATTTCTCCTTTTTTAGTAAATATTGTTCAATGTGTGAACATTGTAACAATTATTTTATAAATTGTCAAGTGAGCGTATTAAGTCATCTATAATGTAACCCGAACACCCAACGTTAAGTCATTTAAGAATGTAACCCTATAAATAACTAAATCAAGTATAATCTAGCCCAATCATGGAGGTTAGATTATGCAAATGGGGTTTAAAATGAATTAC
>JAHIVV010000053.1 GCA_018816525.1 Elusimicrobiota bacterium | reverse complement strand
CGGCAAGCCAAGCAATTAAAGCGGCGTTATAATTTCCTGAAAGCAGTATTGCCAGGCCGTATTTTTCTTTCTTTAGTTTTTTTACAAGTTCCCAGGAGTATTTAATTGATTTATTGCGCGAATCATATTCAATTATCTCATTCACATAGGGGCAATGTTCCAGCATTCCCTTGGTCCAATTGCGGACAATGGCTGTAATCTTGGCACTAGGAAAATTTTTTCTCAGTTCCCTGTAAACAGGTGTGGCTGTTACAAAATCTCCCACCCAGTCAGGGCCCCTCACTACTATTTTTTTGATTTCGCTTTTTTCTATAGTTTTCATAAATATTTCTTCATTGCAGTAAAAACATCTTCCGGCAAAATTCCCATCATACACCGGTTTACTTTGCAGTTTGATTTTATACCGCAGGGCCAGCAAGATAATTTATTAAGAATAACGGTATTTTTTTCGCCGTAAGGCCCCACCTGGGCCGGGTCTGTTGCGCCATACAAACCGATTACAGGCACGCCGAGCGCGGCGGCTATATGTATCAGCGCGGTATCATTTCCTACAACAAGTTTGCAGCGTGAAATTACAGCGCAGGCAGTCCGCAAATCCGTTCTTCCTGTAAGGTCAATGTATTCGGTATTAAGGCTTCCGGAAATTTTATGCACGTACTCCTCTTCGCCTTTCATTCCCAAAAACACGGGGATAAAATCATATTTGGACAGCGCAAGTTTGATCAGGTTGGTAAAATTCCTGTAAGGCCAAACCTTATGCAGGCCGCGGCTGGTAGTTACAAATACAACGAACGGCTTGCCGGGAGTCGCGCCGGAATCCTTGCTGGAAATGCTCAAAAATTCTTCTGCAGATTTCGTTTCTTTTTCAGTAAAATGCATCCAGGGAAGATATTCTGACGGCTGAGACAGCGTTTTTCCCTGCGCCGCGCCCAGCAATTTCACTACGCCGTAATTACGGTCAACTGCGTGCAAGCACTTGTCGAACTTTTCAACCGGCTTTTCAAGCAACCAGGCAAATTCTCTTAACAAACTTACAGCTATTCGCTTTTTTGCCCCGGAAAAATAACTTACGATAGCTGTCCTCATAAGGCCCTGTAAATCAATCAGCAAATCATACTTTTCTGACCGGACTAGTTTAATAACTTCTCTGTATTCCTTGAGCCCCCCCTGCCTGTCCCATTGAATGAGCTCGTCAACCTGAGGGATATTATGCAGGATTTTTGCAAATTTGCTGAACACCAGCCAGTCTATTTTAACATCAGGATATAATTTTTTCAGGCCGTAAATAACCGGCAAAGAATGCACTATATCGCCGATACCAGAAGGTTTGATAATGAGTATTTTATTCATTTAATTATTCATCAAAAAACTTCTTTATTAATTCCACCGTTCTTTTTGTTACACCTTCAAGTTTATTTATAACTTTTTTTGCATTTATTGAATATTGTTTGAATTGGACGGGATCTTCGAGGTAATCCGTTATCACTCCTTTCATTTCTTCGGTATCTTTTACTCTGATTCCGGCGTTATTTTTTACCAGCAAATCAGCCGGTTCCTTAAAACTTTCCGTGTAAGGGCCGAACATTACAACTTTACCCAAACTTGCGGGCTCAATAATATTCTGCCCGCCGAATGGCAGTAAACTGCCGCCGACAAAAACTATATCCGCAACGTAGTAGGCCTTCATAAGCTCCCCATAAACATCAAGGATGAGGCATTGAAAGTCTTTAAGTTCAAGAAAGTTTGATTTTTTTACATACGAAATGTTCCTTTTCTCAAGCATTTCTTCAACTAAGGGCACTCTTTCAAGATGCCTGGGAGAAAATATCATTTTTAATTGAGGAAAGTTGTTCAGTAAATCATCATAGGCCTTTATTATGAGTTCTTCTTCGCCTTCTCTTATGCTTCCCGCAACAAATATTTTGTTGCCGCCGTTGAAACCAAAATACTCTTTCTCAACAACATACTTTTTGATGTTGTCGGAAATAATGATGTCATATTTGATATTGCCGGTAATACTGACCTTTTCTTTTTCCGCCCCAAGCTCGATTATCCGGTCATAGTCAAACTGTTCTCTCATTAAAAACAGGTCAACCTTTCTAACAATTTTTTTTATAAAAAACCTTAAAAATTTATAAGCGCCGTAACTTTTATCTGAAATTCTTCCGTTTATCGTTACTATCTTTGCCCCTGATTTGTCAACCAGCCTGATAAGGTTGGGCCAGAGTTCTGTTTCAACCAGCACGAACAATTCAGGTTTTATTATCATTACAGTTCTTTCGACAAAAAGGGATATGTCTATAGGGGCATAAAATACCTTTTTTACCGACGACACAGTATCATTTGCGACCCGATAGCCTGACCTGGTAATTACAGAAAGAACGATTTTATGATCGGGCATTTTTTTATGCAGTTCTTCAATCAAAAGAGAAGCCACTTTTACTTCGCCTACTGACGCGCAATGAACCCATATGTATCTGCCCTCCGGTAAATTGCCTATCAGCCCCAGCCGGTGCCTCCACTGCAGGCCGGTGTTTTTCGACTGCAGTTTAAACAGTACGTAAGGTAAAAGCAAAACAAAAGCGCAGAATGAAATTAAATCGTAGATAAAGTACATAGCATTTGTAAATATTTAAAAGATTTAATACACTATTTTTTTATTATACTAAATTTTGGCCGGTTAGTAAAAATTTCCTTGCATAACTTTGGAAATTAATGTAAAATGTTACAGTCAATAAAAACGATCATGGCAAACAATTATTTACAGGTAAAACAACACAACGGGCACGGCTATAAACCTAAGATAGATTTTGAAAAATGGCGCGTGGCTTTTTTAAATACTCTCCAAGAGCTTACTTTAAATAAAATAACAAGACTTGAAAGGCACATGAAATCTGATGAAGTTTTTGTCCTCCTTAAAGGCGAAGGCGCGCTTGTTGCGGAAGGCATTAAAAAAAACAAATCAGGGCAAATAGAAAATACTTACAATGCTTATGTTTGAAGAAAAGATTCCTACGCTGAAAGAACTTGACTTCGAAGAAATAAACGCCGTATTAACCCATAAATGGTTTATAAGTGAAAAAGCCCGGTACGATGTCGGAATGGAATTCGCTAAAAATGACTTTTTTATGAACCATTCAAAAAAATGGCGCGAACTGAAAATAAAAAATGAAGTAGCTGCGCAAAAGAAAGAAATTATCATACATAAGTGGTATCTGTCTGAAAAGCTAGGCTATGACGTAGGAGCGCAAAAAGCGGCGCTTGATTGGATCAATTGCGGCTACGCCCAGCACTGGCGTAATTGCACCGGGCCTTATAAAACCAGGCTGGATAATAAGTTTTACAAAGAAGCGTCGTTATAGACGGAATTTTAAAATGAAAAAATTATTAAGCCTATTATTTTTACTGTTTGTACCTTATGCTCCGGTAAAAGCAGCTCCTCTTGTTCCGCCGGTTTACCTATGCGAGCTTCCAAATATTAACGAATACGATATTCTTGCAAATTCCGGCTGGGACGGCAACTGGTATGTGGGCTATAATGTCTGCTGGCTAGAAAAAATTTCTAATATTCCTGAAAGCCCTACAGAATTTTATAGAAAGGCTTATATTGGCGCAAAACTGGGGCGGGCAAAGGTACGCCCTGTTGAAGGAAAGTCAAGTTGGGAAAATGAGCCCATACCCGGAGATATTTATATAGGGATTTCTTCCACCTCTGCCTGGAAATCTAACTCAAGATATTTTCTTGCTTCAAGCCTGGACCTGCCTGTTGAGGGAGATTTAATGAATGCACAATCCGGGACTGGCGAAGCGAGATGGTTTTGGGCTGAAGTCCCAATTGAACAAATAAACCTGAAAGGGCCTAATTATATAGCTTTGTGGTCGCCTACGGATTATTTTACGGCCCGCGATACTGCTCCTATACTTTGCGGAGGCCGGGGCGCTAAAGGCGCTGAAACAAATACTTGGCTCAATAACGAAATTGAGGGAGCCCCTCCGATTGACCCTGCAGATTCTCTTAAAACGCCCATTTCAGTATTTGAACCTGCAATCGCAATGAAATTAATACCGGCAAAAACTGAACAGGAAATAAAAATACAAATATTTGAAGTTAAAGACGGTAAAAAAGGCACTCCGAACAAAACTATTGTTGCGTCAATTGCGGGAGACCAGATTGAAAAAACCTGGCTTGAATATGCAACATTGACAAGCGCTTACCAAAGAACGGGCAAACTTCTTTATAACCTTCCCTGGACTTTTACTCTCAATCCTGAAAAACTCCCTGAAGAAAAAATTTTCGTCAGAGTTGCCGCTGAAGATGTGTGGGGAAACCTCGGCTACAGCCAGAACATAGAAATGATAGTAAAGTAGGAACCCGCTGTCTATTAAGGCTTGGGTACAACTTCCTCATTGGGGAAATTTGTGTTGTAAGTATAGTTTTTGACCAGGCCTTTTTTATCAAATTTTATGTAGAGGTCCCTGGTACAACTGCCGCTAAATACGCTCACTTTATAATTTAGATAGGTCCAGGTCAGGTCTTCATCGTCAATTCCTTTGCGGTAAGGGTTTCCGTATACATTCATAATATCATTCATGCTTGTTTTCCCGATAACAATATTCGGGATGCTTTTAGTTTGAAAATCCCTGCCGATAGTAATACAGCCCGTAAACCCTAAAAGAAAAACCAGAAATACGCTGCAAAGTATAAATTTCCCGATTAAACCATTTGTTGAACCGTCATGCTCGCCCGGTGTTTTTTCTTTCAATTCAGGCAGAATAACATTCGCAAGTTTTTTCCCCAGTTCCACGCCCATCTGGTCAAAACTGTTTATTCTCCAGATAACGCCCTGGGTAAAAACTTTATGTTCGTACATAGCAATCAGAGCCCCGAGAGTTTTCGGAGTAAGTTCATCCAATAAAATACTATTAGTGGGTTTGTTACCCTCAAAAACTTTATACGGCGCTAACAACTTAATTTCTTCATCGTTTAGGCCCTGTTTTTTCAGTTCTTCAATAACTTTCTCTTTGTCCAGTCCGAATGCAAGCGCTTCTGTCTGGGCAAAAAAATTAGACATCAATTTTTCATGATGGTCGCCGATACTTTCAGGCGGTTTTATGATTCCGATGAAATCCGACGGGACAAATTTTGTACCCTGATGTATCAGCTGGTAAAATGAATGCTGTCCGTTTGTGCCCGGTTCGCCCCAGATTATAGGGCCTGTCTGATAATTTACCCTTTTGCCTTCAATGTCAACGGTTTTTCCGTTGCTTTCCATATCTCCCTGCTGTAAATAGGAAGGGAATTTGCTTAAGTACTGGCTATAAGGCAAAATTGCATAACTTTGCGCATCAAAAAAATTGTTGTACCATACTCCAAGAAGCGCCAGCAGTACAGGAATATTTTCTTCATAAGGCGCATTTAAGAAATGATTGTCCATTTCATGAGCACCCTGCAGTAACTGCTCAAACCTTTCAAAACCTACACTGCAGGCTATTGATAACCCAATTGCCGACCAAAGAGAATACCTGCCTCCCACAAAATCCCAGAACTCAAACATGTTTGCCGGGTCTATGCCGAATTCTCTTGCCTTTTTTTCATTTGTGGAAAGGGCAACAAAGTGTTTACTAACTGCTTCTTTGCCTAATTTAGCTATAAGCCAGTCTTTTGCAGTATTGGCATTCGTTATTGTTTCCTGCGTAGTAAAAGTTTTTGATGCTACAATAAAAAGCGTTGTTTCGGGCTCGACAAGTTTTAGTGTTTCGTACATATCGGCGCCGTCAATATTGCTGACGAAATACACAGCCGGGCCGTCGGAATAATATTTCAGCGCTTCGCAGGCCATTTTAGGGCCCAGATCTGAACCGCCTATCCCTATATTTACAACACTTTCTATTTTTTGGCCGGTTGCGCCTTTCCAGCCGCCTGAACGTAATTTTAAAGAAAATATTTTCATTTTCTCTAAAACCGTGTTTATTTCAGGCATCACATCTTTGCCGTCAACATAAATGGGTTTATTTGAGCGATTTCTCAGCGCAATATGAAGAACAGCGCGTTTTTCTGTCCAGTTTATTTTTTCTCCTGAAAACATTTTTTTGGCATATTCTTTTACTCCAGCTGCTTTAGCAAGATTGACAAGAAGCTTCATCGTCTT
>JAHIVV010000052.1 GCA_018816525.1 Elusimicrobiota bacterium | reverse complement strand
TATCATTTCAGGGTGCGTGACCCTATCAACTTTGTTGATGAAATGGAATATCTCAATAAAAACTTCGGTATCCGCGAAATCCAGCTGGCGGATGATAATTTTACTTTCTATCGCGATCATGCGGTAAAAGTCTGCAATGAAATATTAAAAAGAAAACTTGATGTTACCTGGGCGCTGATAAACGGCGTGCGCATAGATAAACTTGATACTGAATTGCTCAAGTTAATGAAGAAAGCAGGCTGTTATTACATGGCTTTCGGGCTTGAATTCGGTTCGCCGAGGATTTTAGCGCACTGCAAAAAGGGACTCAGCGAAGACGGCCTGAAAGTCGGATACGAGAATGTAAAAATTGCCAGCAAAATGGGGTTTATTACCCACGGATTTTTCCTGATGGGTTACCCTTTTGAAAAAGAAGAAGATATTGATATGACCACCGCGCTTATTAAAAAACTGCCGTTGGACAGGATTTCCATCGGTATGCCGATTCCTTACCCGGGATCGGAAATATTTAATTATTATATGAAAAACAAATTTAAAAGTTTGGATAATATAAATTGGGACGATTATAATGAAGGAAATTTTAAGCCTATCTGGGAACATCTTTCCGGCACAACGGTGGCAACAAAAATAAGAAAAACCTACATGATGTTTTACCTCAACCCGGTAAATATGCTGCGTTTTTTGCTCAAACTTCGGACTTTAGAGCAATTCAAGGCCACCTTCAACGGGTTCCGCCGGGGCCTGCTTAATACATTTTTAAGGATATACACAACAAAATGAAAGTTTTACTGATTAATCCGTTACAAGAAAATCCGTGTATGCCCGGGCCGCCGAAACAAATTTTAAGTGAAGGCGGCATTTACCCTCCGCAGGGCCTGCTTTACCTTGCGAGTTTTGAAGTCCGCAGGGGAAAACACGAAATAAAAATACTTGACGCTATAGCCGAAGGCCTTGATTATGCAGGTATTGAAAAAAGAATAGCGGATGAAAAACCTGATGTTGTCGGCGTATCGCTATTTACTCTTTACCTGGGTGACGGTTACAGGGTATTGCAGGCGGCCAAAAGGGTCTCCAAAGATATTGTAACTCTTGCCGGCGGGCCCCACCCGACACTATTTCCCAGGCAAACAATTAAATTACCCGAAGTTGATTATTCTGTCTGCGGCGAAGCTGAATATGTTTTTGGCGAAATGCTTGATAGAATCCAGGACCGCCGGCCGTTGGATGATATTGAAGGCGTGCTGACAAAAAACAATCCAGACAAGCCCGTAAAACAGCTCATGGTGCAGAATCTGGATGAGCTTCCTATTATAGATTACAAACTGCTTCCTTATAATAAGTACAAATCCATCCTGAGCCAGGGGAACCCGGCCACAGTTATGATGACCAGCAGGGGCTGTCCTTTTAATTGCGCTTACTGCCCGCAGGCAGGAACGAAATTGCGCAAGAGAGACGCAAAATTAGTCGCAGACGAAATCGAAACATATCTGAATCTTGGAATAAAAGACATTTTGTTCTTTGATGAGCTCTTTACCCTTGAGCATAAGCGGGTAAAAGAGCTCTGCGACGAGTTTTTAAGAAGAAAACTTAAATTTAGATTTAATATAAGAACCCGCATCAAGGATGTAAACCAGGATATCATTGATTTACTTAAAAAAAGCGGGTGCCATCTTATTCAATTTGGCATTGAATCCGGCACGGACCGCATACAAAAGCTGATGAATAAAAACCTGGACCTCGAAGTAGTCAGGAAAGTTATCAGTATGACACGCAAAGCAGGAATTCTCACATACGGGAACTTTATGCTGGGTTCACCCTCGGAAACTGAGAGTGAAATGCAGCAGACTATTGATTTCGCTATCAAGTGCAAACTGGACTTTGCGGTATTTGCCATCACTTTACTGCTTCCTAAGACGGACTATTACGAAATGGCTTTCAAGCAGAACAAATTGAAGGAAGATTTTTGGGAAAAATATATAGCAAACCCGCTTCAACCCATAGAAAACGCCTACTGGCCGGATTTTGAAAAAGGTTTTCTTGAAGAGATGGACAAAAAAGCTTACACGCAATTCTATTTCCGCCCCTGGTATATTTGGAATTACTTAATCCGCATATTATCAGCCGGCCAGCTGCGCACGCACTCCAGCGCCGCTTACCATATTCTAAAAAGTTTCGGCCTGCGGAAAAAGCTCACTGGAAAATGAAAATACTCCTGATCAATTTTCTTGATAAAAGATATGGCTCCACCTATCGCGCCAGGCATATCTTCAAGTGCCTGAAAGAACTGGGGCACAGCGTAAAATATATTGAGTCCAACTCTCCAGGCGGCAACGACGGCGCTACATCAGTTTACCAGGCCGATTCAAATACCGGATACATTTACGCGACGCTTGTCAGAAGTTTTTACTGCCTCTTTAGTAAATATGATGTTTTGTACTTGCAAAAATTCATTCTGCCTGCGGTTCCGTGCATAATTATAGGTAAATTAAGAAATAAAAAAGTTATAGTTGACTGGGACGACCTGGATTCGGATTTTCAAAGAACGGCATTCCGCAAGAATTTAACAACAAAAATAGAATTCAATTACCCGAAAAAAGTTGATTCAATAACGGTGCACAACGAGTATTTGAAGAAATTTGCGCTAAGTATGGGCGCGGCAAACGTGTTTTCGGTAAATCAGATTGTGAATACCGAGATATTTGACCCTTCAAAATATATACAGGAAGAAGAAAAGGGAAAACTCGGATTAAAGGGAAAGATACTTGCAGGTTTTTTGTGTACGCTAACTCATGGCGGTGCGGGCGATCTGGACCTTGTCGCGGAAGCGGTAAAAATGGCCAGAAAGCGATACAGCGATTTATTTTTCCTTGTAATCGGCGGAGGCCCGCTGGAAAATGAATTTGCAAAAGCGTTTGATGAAGCAGGATTGAAGAATTACCTTATAACCGGGCTGGTTTTACAGGATGATGTGCCCAAACATCTTGCCGCCTGCGATTTCTGCCTGATTTATATGCGCGAAACGGCAGGAAACAAGATGAGAATGTCCTTTAAGGTGCTTGAGTATCTTTCTATGAATAAAAAAGTTGTCGGGCATGTTGTAGGAGAAACAAAAGACAAATTAGAAAAATATATTGTCGTTTCCGGGGCTAAAGCGCAGGATTTTAGCGATAAAATCTGCAGTGTGATAGAAAAGAAGGAATATTTATCAAATAATAATTCCAGGGATTATATAATTCAAAATCATTCAATAGAAATAATGAAAAAACAATTGTCGGAAGTGTTGAAATGAGAATTTTACTCTTAAATCCGCCGGGCATACCGGGTTTTACAGCCAACCGGGACTTTATGGGGGAATACGGCATGCTCCATTTTGGAGGCGGTACCGTTTTGCCTCCGCATAGCCTTTTATTGCTGGCCTCATTTTTAAAAGAAAAAAACGAGATAAAATTCATTGATGCAGTAGCTGAAAAAATAGATTCAGGCTGGGCTATTAAGGAAGTAAAAGATTATAATCCGGATATTGTTTTCCTTAATACATCAACACCCACCGCTGACTATGATTTCGCAATAAGCAAACAAATAAAGAATGAGACAAAATCAAAAATAGTCCTTGTGGGACCGCATCCGGTAAATACAGTAGTGAAATCGTTTGAAGCCTCCGGTGCTGACTGTATTCTTATTAACAATTTGCCCCAGGTTGCAAAAAATGTAGTTAAAGCGTTTGAAAAAAATGAGCAAGTGAGCTCATTTGAGGGTGCCTATTTTAAAAAGGGTATGCAAATCATAGGCACAACCGCAAAAGCGTATAATCTGGAAGAATTTCCTTTCCCGAACTGGGAAATCGCGCCATTAAAGAAATATTTTTACCTTTATAAAAATGAATATCCGTATGCAACTATGCATTCTTCCATTGGGTGCGTGTTCAGGTGTAAATTCTGCCCTTATCCGGTTTCTGTGGGTTTCAAATATGCGGAGATGTCAGCAAAGCGCGTAGTTGCCGAGATGGAATATCTTGTAAATGATATCGGCGTTAAGATGATTCTATTCAGGGATTCGCTTTTTACCGCTCATAAAGGCCGTATAAAGGAAATCTGCAAGCTGGTAATGGCTAGAAAACTGAAAGTAAAATGGAGATGCGAAACCTCTACCGGCTCTGTTGATGAGGAATTGCTTTCAATGATGAAACAGGCTGGCTGTGTCTGTATTAATTTCGGCATTGAATCTGTGGTTACCGATGTTGCAGACGAGATGAACTGTGATGATAAAATTAAAAGCCTGGATAATGTGAAAAAAGTGTTTAAAATATGCAGGAAATTAAAAATTGAGACCTTTGCATTTTTTGTACACGGTTTGCCGAATGATAAAAAAGAAACGATTGAAAAAAATACTCAATTTGCGATCGAACTAAATCCAGACCATGTACAGTTTACTTTTGCTACACCGTTTCCCGGAACTGAACTTTATGCTATTGCTAAAAAAGAAGGCTTGATAGTTTCTGACAAGTGGGAAACTTATTCCAGCTTGGTTCCGGTGATGAAGACAAGGTATTTAACCGCAGAAGAGGTAAGTTCTCTGAACAAACAGGCCTACGGGAAGTTTTTTATCCGCCCCGGCCGGTTGCTAAAGGAATGCCTTCACCCATTGCGGTTAGTCCGGCGCGCATTAACTTACTTAAGTTGGGTGCAACCCACACGATCCTCTTAACGGGTAGTAGCCAGATTGCCTTTGGGCAGCTTAAGGACGAATCGGGCATAACTGATTTTATTTTAATAGGGCAATTTGTTTCTGATTTAAAAAATAAAAAATAACCCTAACTCTCCCTGCCTCTCTTTAATAAAGAGAGGGGACAAGGAGTTACTTCCCCTCTTTTTGAAAGAGGGGATTGAGGGGAGTTAATAAAATAATTTAAGGGAGGAGTGAGATTATGAACATTACGTATTTAGTTGTCACTGTAGCTGTTTTTATTTTTTTTATTGGTATCAGGATAGTCAGGCCCACCCGCAGGGGATTAATTGAAAGATTAGGAAAGTATAACAGGTTTGCAACTCCCGGATTCCAATGGATAATTCCGCTAATTGAGCATATATACTATGAAAATGTGACCGAGCAAATGGTGGATGCAGAGCCGCAGGAAATAATCACAAATGACAATTTAAACGCCAGGGTGGACGCCCAGGTTTATTTTAAAGTTAAAGCTGATGAAGAAAGCGTAAAGAATTCAATTTATAATGTAAATAACATCAACTGGCAGATAGTGAATTTAGCCAGAACCACTTTAAGGAATATTATCGGCACCCTTACTTTAAAGTCAGCTAACAGCGAAAGGGGCAAGATCAATTCCGAGTTGCACAGGATATTGAAGGAAGAAACAGTGCTTTGGGGTATTGAAATAGTCCGTACAGAACTAAAAGAAATTGACCCTCCAAAAGATGTTCAGGAAACAATGAATAAGGTAGTCAAAGCAGAAAACGAAAAAATTGCCGCTATTGACTTTGCAACCGCCACCGAAACTGTTGCGGACGGGCAAAAAAGAGCGGAAATAAAAAAGGCTGAAGGTATCAAGCAGGCAAATATATTAAGAGCGGAAGGCGAAGCAGAAGCCATCAGGCTGGTTAATGAAGCTGCGCAAAAATACTTTGTTGGTAATGCGCAAGTCCTCAGGAAGCTGGAAGCCGTAGAAAAATCTCTTGCGAATAATGCAAAAGTTGTTATACCTGCGAATGGCGAATTGGTAAATGTAATCGGCGAACTCGCCGGCGTTTTACCGTTAAAGAAGTAAACTCCCACTGTCCCTCTTTGATAAAGAGGGAGGACAGGGAGTATCTAGCATGGGGGAGTTAATAAAATGATGTATCCTTTTGGGGGCATGTTTTTGTATTTTATTTTCACCATACTTGTGTTTGTTGCCTTGTTTGTAATTTTAAGGCATTTTGTTTTATGGTACTGGAAAATAAATAGCATTGAAACCTTGCTGGAAGAAATAAGGGACACCTTGCAAAATGGCGGCAAACCGTCAACAAAAACAATGGAATGCCCCTTTTGCAATAAATTCACTCAAATTGACAGCACCTTTTGTTCTCACTGCGGAAAGAATATATCTAAGGATATATAATTTTTAGCTAAATAAAATTCCCCTTGATTTTATTGAATAGTTGTATTATAATGTATTATAAGCTAATACATATGATTAGCTCCAGGGAGGCCCGAATATGAGTTCAATAACAACAATCCGGTTGCCGGATAATGTAAGGAAAAAGGTTGCTTTACGCGCTAAAATGGAACACAGAAGTGTGAGCAATTTAATCGAAAAATGTATTGAAACAGCTTTGATTGCGGAAGATAACCCCGATTTGCCCTTAGTCTTCATAAGAGACATTCTTGAAGCCAAATCAGAGAAAGAACATGGCCTAGCGAAGCCCTTTTCACTATAATGTATCAGCTAAAGTCCCTACCAAAATTTGATAAACAGTTCAAAAAGTTTTACTCCAAAGAACAAGACCTGATTAGGACTGAAATAAAAAAAATCAAAGATGACCCCGATATTGGCGACCTTAAAAAAGGCGTATTGGCTAATATTCGGGTACACAAATTCAAAATACATGCTCAGTTATACCTACTGGCCTATGAGTTGGAAGTTAAAACCAAAACGATTTATCTTTATGCGATCGATACTCATGAAAATTATTACAGCACCTTATCGCGTTATATGAAATAGAATTTAAGAGATGTTAGGGAGAGAAAATGCTTGATTACTCTAAGGAAATAATAAGACTGCGCCACGAAGAAAAATCAGCAATACCTGCAGAAGATTTTTTTAAAAAAAGAAACAAAAGCAAAAATAAAAAAAGCACCGTAAAGAAGTGTATCGGTAAATTATAGAAAAACCTATGTTAAAACTCACGATACTCCTTATTATTCTTTCAATTGGTGTGATTAGACTGATTAACCGGCCCAGGAAGGGGAAGGGCTCAAAGTGGCAGGCGATAAGGTTTATTACGAGAAAGAAGAAGTGAAATCGGGACTGAAGGGAGTTAATAGGATATTGAGCATATATTGTTTGTTTGATATAATACGTTTATTCGAGCATCGGAGAGAAAATGGCCGAATATAAAATAGTTATTGCAAACAGCGTGGGGGTGGACAGCCAGGGATACCGCATGATCCACTATCCCAGCCGGTGGACCACCGGCGCAAAACGCGCCTACTTCGCCTGGTACCCGTGGGAACTATCCTATTTAAGCACCTTGCTTAAGCGCGAAACCAAACACAAAGTGAAAATGCTTGACGCCTGCCTTGATTGGCTGGACTATAAAGCTTACCTTGAAAAAGTTGTCGCTGAAAAACCCGATTTTCTTGTAATGGAAAGCTCCACCAGAACCATTGAAGAAGATTTACGCCTTGCATTGGAAGTAAAAAAACAATGCGGCACAAAACTGATTTTTACCGGCCAGCATCCATCCGCTTACCCCGAACAATTAAAAGATAAAGTTGACTATATCTGCATCGGCGAATACGAATTCACCGTACTTGACATAATCCAGGGAAAAAACGAAAAAGAAATCCCCGGCCTTTACCCTAATAAATTGCGGGACCCTTTTGACGTAACCCTGCTCCCCTGGCCGGAAGACGAAGACATAAAAAGAATTGATTACCTAAACCCGGGCCCTCCCGGACTGCGATACAAACAAATCCAGGCCTACGGCTCCCGCGGCTGCCCTTACAGATGCATATTCTGCGTCTGCTCAAACCTTTATTACAGCAAAGCCAACTGGCGCCCGCGCGATCCCGCCGATATCGTAAAAGAAATAGCTTACCTCAAAAATAAGTACGGCGACAAAATGGAAGGCATTTTCTTTGACGAAGAATCGCACAACTTCAATAAAAAACACGTAATAGACCTTTGCCAGAAAATTATTGATGCAAAACTGAGTAATTTG
>JAHIVV010000051.1 GCA_018816525.1 Elusimicrobiota bacterium | reverse complement strand
TGCTTAAAAAAATAGAAAAGGACCCGTCCTGAGTAAATGGCCGGGCTGAAGGAGAAAAACATGGTTAAGAAAACTGCACTTATAAGCGTGTTTGACAAAACAGGCATTGTAGAGTTCGCAAAAGAAATCAGTCAACTGGGCTACGAAATTATATCTACGGGCGGCACTGCAAAAATCTTAACTGAAAACAAAATCCCTGTTACGGAAATTTCAAAAGTCACGGGATTTCCAGAAATTCTCGGGGGCAGGGTAAAAACGCTTCAACCGCAGATTTTCGGCGGGATTCTAGCCAGAAGGGCCAATCCGTCAGACCAAAAACAATTGAAGGAATATAAAATTGACCCGATAGACATTGTGGTAGTAAATCTCTACCCTTTTGAAGACACAATAACAAAACACGGCACAGCTGACCACAAACTCACAGAAGAAATAATTGAGAACATAGACATCGGGGGGGTTTCACTTTTGCGCGGGGCAGGAAAAAATTTCCAGGATGTCTTAATCGTTTGCGAACCTTCGGATTATACTTCAGTACTCGAGCATATTAAAAGCGGAAAAACAGATATTAATTTAAACCGCAACCTGGCGGCCAAAGCTTACAGGCATACCGCTTATTACGACGCAATGATAAGCAGTTATTTATCTCTGGAGAAATTTCCTGAAAAAATAGGAATTGGGATCAAGAAACTTGCCGAACTCAGATACGGGGAAAACCCTCACCAGAAAGCGGCTCTTTACCGCTTGCCTGCTGTAGTTCCTGATCTGCCGAATATAACGGAAGCCAAACAAGTTCACGGCAAAGAATTATCTTACAACAATTACCTTGACCTCGATGCAGCCTGGATGCTCTCGCAGAAATTTGAAAATCCGGCCTGTATTATCGTAAAGCACAGCAACCCTTGCGGGGCTGCTGAAGCAAAAACCATCCTGGAAGCTTACAAAAATGCATTTGTCTGCGACCCGGTAAGCGCTTTTGGCGGAATTATTGCCGTCAACAAAGAAGTTGATGAACAAACTGCAACAGAAATAATAAAAGTTTTCACGGAATGTGTAATAGCCCCAAAATATACCGAATCTGCCTTGAAGGTATTGATGGCCAGAAAAGACCTGCGCATTTTGGTATTGCCCAATGCAAAAAACCCCTATGCTGAAATCAGGGAATACAGGGCAATTTGCGGCGGTATGTTAGTACAGGACAAGGACACTGCAATCGGGCTTGATAACCTAAAAACTGCTACAGAGCGCCAACCAACACAGGAAGAACTTGAGAGCCTTAAATTTGCCTGGAAAATAGCGAAGGATGTCAAATCTAATGCTATTATTCTGGTTCAAGGCACGCAGATTGTGGGAGTCGGCGCAGGACAGATGTCGCGCATAGATTCTACAAAAATAGCTGCATCAAAAATGAATGATATAAAAGAAACTCTTAGCTCATTACCTGCATCAAAGCAGCCTCTGGTTCTTGCCAGCGATGCATTCTTTCCGTTCAGGGATGTTGTGGATATGGCCGCAAAACTCGGTGTAACAGCGATTATCCAACCGGGCGGGTCTATGCGCGATGACCAATCAATTGTCGCCGCCAATGAACACAAACTTGCAATGGTGTTCACCGGCATGCGGCACTTCAAACACTGAGCAAGGTGCGAAGTCCATAAACTACAATTCCATGCCTTATGTGGCGTTTAGGGATAAAATGACAAAATTCAAAGAACTAAAACAAATATTCACGATTTTGCGTAAAAAGTGCCCCTGGGACCGCAAACAAACCCACAAAACCCTTTTAAAATACCTCAAAGAAGAAGCCGCTGAATTTATAGAAGCTGCTAAATCGGGCAATGATTCTCACATGGAAGAAGAATTGGGGGATGTGCTTTTGCAGGTTATGTTTCACGCCCAGATAGCCAGCGAGGAAAACAGGTTTGATATTGAAGATGTGATTGATATTCTCATAAAAAAACTCAAACGCCGCCACCCGCATGTTTTCGGCAAAACCAAAGCCTCTTCAGTTAAACAAGTCATCACCAATTGGAATAAAATAAAAGCCAAAGAGAAGAAAAACAACACTCAAAATACCCTTACTTGATACCAGCCCATTTTTATAGTATAATCTTTTCATGATTGATCTTCATACGCATACATTGTTTTCTGACGGCTGTTTGCTTCCTTCTGAGCTCGTTTACAGGGCAAAAGTGAAAGGATATACCATCATCGGTATCGCTGACCATGTAGACTTTTCTACAATTGAGTTTGTCGTGCCGAAAATAGCCGCAATTGCCAGACAATTAACCAAGCACTATAAAATACTCGTGATACCCGGAGCAGAGATTACATATGTCCCACCGCAACAGATAGCTGAAGCAGTAAGGATATGCCGAAAACTTGGCGCAAAAGTTGTAATAGTCCACGGAGAGACTGTTGCTGAAACCGTACCGCCCGGGACAAATTTAAGCGGCATTCTTTCCGGCGCAGATATCCTGGCTCACCCTGGAAAAATAAGCAAAAGCGAAGTTCAATTAGCAAAACAAAAAAATGTGCTCCTTGAAATATCAGCAAAAACAAGCCACCGTGTAACTGATGCGCACGTGGCTTCCCTTGCCAGGAAATACGGCGCAAAAATGATTTTTGGAACGGATACGCATAACCCGGATAATCTGATTGATGAAAAGGGCATTAAACAAATACTAAAACTGGCGAAACTCTCCTGGAAAGACTTCCTTGAAATGCAGACCAATGCAATGCAACTCATCCAGGGGCTCTGCCCGAAAGACTGATCCATGACCAGCAACGAACTTAGAAAAGCTTTCTTGGAATTTTTCAAAAAAAACGGCCACCATGTGATCTCCTCTGATTCTTTAATCCCGTCAAGCGACCCTACATTGTTATTTTCATCAGCCGGAATGGTGCAATTTAAAAAATATTTTCTTGGCGAAGACAAAATGTCTCCGCCTCGCGCAGTATCGTGCCAGAAATGTTTCAGGACTTCCGATCTGGACCAGATCGGCTATACCGCAAGGCATTTAAGTTTTTTTGAAATGCTGGGCAATTTTTCTTTCGGAGATTATTTTAAAAAAGAAGCTATTGCCTGGGGCTGGGAATTTCTAACAAAGGTGGCAAAACTGCCTGAAAATAAACTTTATATCACAGTTTATAAAGATGATAACGAGGCTCTGGAACTCTGGTCAAAAATCGTTTCAAAAGAAAGAATATATAAACTCGGCGACGATACAAACTTCTGGACGATGGGCCCGGCAGGCCCTTGCGGGCCGTGTTCGGAAATACTTTTTGACAACGGAAAAGAACTGGGCTGCGGCAAACCTGATTGTTCGCCAGCCTGCAGCTGCGACAGGTGGCTGGAAATCTGGAACCTGGTGTTTACCCAGTTCGACCGCAGTGAATCCGGCGAATTGAAGCCCCTGGCCGCTAAAAATATTGACACAGGCATGGGATTAGAACGCCTTTCAAGAGCTGTAAACAACAAAAAAACAGTCTTTGAAACCGATCTTTTCTTTCCGGTTATCCAGGAACTTGAAAAATTATTCGCTTGTAAATACGGCAAAAACCCAAAGACTGATACTTCACTCAATATTATTTCCGATCATATCCGTTCCATTACGTTTTTAATAAGCGACGGGATATTACCTTCAAACGAAGGCAGGGGTTATGTTTTAAGGCGCCTTATCCGCAGGGCATTGAGGCAGGGGAAGCTGCTGGGTTACGATAAACCCTTTCTTTATAAGCTGAGCAACAAAGTAATTGAAATGATGAAGGACTCTTACAGCGAACTTCCGTTGAGAAGAGAAAACATAGCCGCTGTCACGAAAATGGAAGAAGAAAAATTTATTGAAACGCTCGATACAGGGTTGAATTTGCTGAATGGCCTTATTGATAAATCGAAATCTGGTGACAAAGCAATTTCAGGCAAAGATGTTTTCAATTTATACGACACTTTCGGTTTCCCGAAAGAGCTTACAAAAGAAATCCTGGATGAGCACGGAATTACTTTTAACGAAAAAGATTTCATATCCGCGCAGGAATCAGCCCGGGATATTGCCAAATCATCCTGGAAAGGCGTTACAGTCGCAGATACCGGCGTTTATAAAAAATTAAACACAACTAAATTCACCGGTTATGAAACTTTAACCTCTGAATCTATAATTAAAAACATCATAAAAGACGGCAAAGAAACGAATACAATAAATGAAAAAGATTTTGCTGAAATCGTGCTTGATGTTACTCCTTTTTACGCAGAATCCGGCGGGCAAGTGGGGGATACCGGAATCCTGAAAAGTTCATTTTCAACCGCAAATGTATTAGATACAAAAAAACCTGTCGAAAATGTAATCATCCATAAAATCCAGGTTGAAAAAGGCGCTTTTTCCGTAGGCGACAAAATAAACGCTCAGGTAAATACCGAAAACAGAAAAAATATCATGAGGCATCACACATCAACTCATTTGCTTCATAAAGCATTAAGGACAGTTTTGGGTGAACACGCTACTCAATCAGGATCTATGGTAGCCCCGGATCGTTTCAGGTTTGATTTTGTGCATTTCAAAGCCATTGATGACAGGGAACTTGAAAGAATTGAGCAGCTAGTTAATGAAAAAGTTATGGAATGCCTCAATGTAAACACCTGCATAACTACCCTAAAAAAGGCAAAAGAATTCAATGCGACCGCATTGTTCGGAGAAAAGTATAAAGAAGATGTCAGGTGCGTTTTTGTAGGAGACAATATTGAATCCGCTTACAGCGCCGAGCTTTGCGGGGGTACCCACTGTAAAAATACGGGCGAAATAGGCCTGTTCAAAATATTAAGTGAAACCTCCGTAGGAAGCGGCGTGCGCAGGATAGAAGGCGTTTGCGGAACCATGGCGTTGAAATTTGTTTCAGATAATGAATTTGTGCTTTCCGCCATAAGCCAAAAGCTTAAGGCTTCAAGAAAAGAATTGCAAAAAAGAGTTGACCAGCTTATATCGCAGGAAAAACAGCTTGAAAAAGAAATCGAAAAAATCAGGACCCAGTCCGGCTCGGCTGATACAAACTCAGGCCAGAGTGAATTTAAATTGAAAAATAATGTACGATTAATTGTTCAAAACCTTGCTGACCCGAATTTGCAGGCAAAAAGCCTCCGCACAATATTGGATAATGCAAAAGATAAAAATAAAGTAAACGCAGTTGTTATGGTTATCAACTCGGCCGAAGACAAAATATCTTTTGTCATAAGCGCTACAAAAGACGTCATCGAATCGGGAATTGACGTGTCAAAACCAGCCGCGGAATTTGCAAAATTGATTGACGGCTCTGCCGGAGGAAGAAAGGATTTCGCGCAGGGCGGCGGAAAAGATCTTTCGAAACTTCAATCTGCAATAGCTAAGCTTAAAGATTTCAAATTTGAAATT
The DNA here is from genome assembly GCA_018816525.1 of Elusimicrobiota bacterium. Classification (NCBI taxonomy): domain Bacteria; kingdom Pseudomonadati; phylum Elusimicrobiota; species Elusimicrobiota bacterium. Next base: position 2,523 of record JAHIVV010000051.1, on the reverse strand, counting down.
TGAGATTATCATTGCCTCCATAGTTCAATGGATAGAGCATCAGCCTCCGAAGCTGGTGATGTGGGTTCGACTCCCGCTGGAGGCACTTTAACTTTGAACTATTAGAAAAATATGGTAAATATCCCGCGAGCTTACGCTCGGAGAATTTCAGAGGACTGCTTAAAATAAAAGGGGAACCCACAAAGTGAAAAAAAACACAATAGTCTATGCTGTACTGGGCTTATATTTTATAAGCCTTCTGACCTCGTTAACAATGCTCTTCACCAAAAAACCATTAATTACTCAAAAACCAAGGCAAACGCTTGCCGGCTTAAATCCAACTCCTAAACAATCGATAGCAGTTATTGAAGTTGTCGGACCGATTCGGATGGGCCAGTCACCCAGCAGGTTTATGTCTTACGACGCGCAAACTATTGTAAAAAAATTAAGGTCTTTCGGAGACAGGCCTGAAATAAAAGCAGTTATCCTCAGGATCAATTCACCGGGGGGAAGCGTTGCCGCGGTGCAGGAAATCTATTCCGAGATAATGAAACAAAGAAAAGAGAAAAAGAAAATTATTGTCGCCTCTATGAGCGACGTGGCGGCCAGCGGGGGGTATTATATTGCCAGCGCCTGCGACAAAATAGTGGCTGATCCCGGCACGTTGACAGGTTCGATCGGCGTTATAATGGAATTAGGTAATGCATCTGAATTATTCAGAAAAATCGGCGTTAAAATGGAAACCATAAAATCCGGCAAACATAAAGACAGCGGTTCTATGTTCAGAACCATGACCTTCGAAGAAAGAAAAATGTTCCAGGCACTGATTGATGAAGCCTACAGCCAGTTTGTCGACGCGATAGTAGCGGGCAGAAAGATGGATAAGCAAAAAGTTTTACAGCTTGCAGACGGCAGAATTTATATAGGTTCGCAGGCTTTAAGTTTAGGGCTTATTGATAAACTCGGCAACGATCAGACTGCTATAGAGTTGGCTAAAGAACTTGCCAATATTAAGGGTGAGGTTAGGTTAGTAACCGAAAATGACCCCTGGGAAAGAGTTTTGTCAATGTTCGGCGGAGTTGACAGCAAACTACCGTTTCAGGATTTAGTTTCAAAAAATAAAGTCAGGTTTGAATACATGCTCGAATAAATTTATGGAAAAATATATATCGTTGACTCTGGATTTTATTCTTTCTCCAAAAAATACCATTGAAAAGCTAAAGCAAAACAATCTCCCGGGCTTCGCTCTATTTATTTTCATTCTTGCGGTGTTCACGCAAGCCCTGGCTAACCAGGTGGTGTTGTCAGCAGACAGCTCTCACTCAGTGCCGCTTCTGTATATCAATTTCCTTTTTTGGCTTGCTGTTTTACTTTCAATATTCGTGCTTTATCTTGCCTGGATACATTTTGTATCCAGTATGTTCCATAAAGAAGGCAATATAAAAACCGCCATAACGGCAGGCGCGTTGTGTTTTATCCCTCTGTTTTTGGCTTTTCCATTCAGTTCTATTTTCGCCGCCTTTTCACCTTCACCGGTTGAATGGTACTCAGGATTGATGTCAATTATCGGTTTGTGGATACTTATTCTTTTTTTCATAAGCATTAAGAACACTTATTCACTGTCTGGCAGCCAAACAATCACCATACTGATATCGCCGATAGTATTTATTCCTGTATTTTTAGTTATTTCTATCCTGGGGATTATGATTCTGGTGATGTCTTTCAGCTAAAAAAATGAAAAAAAACGCTTATTTAGTTGCAATTTTGATTCTGTTTACAATTCACCCTGCCTTTTCTCAATCAGTAAAAACAAAAGACATAAAAACTCCGATAAAACATGAAGTCATTAAATCAACCTTTACCGCAAAACAGGAAACTCTTAAACTATCTACCACTCAAAGTGTGGTTATTCCGGATTTTCTCCAGCTTCCTGCGCCTGTTTTGAAGGGAACTTTATCTGTTGAAGAGTGTATTGCAAAACGCCGTTCTATCAGGCAATATCAAGAGAAGGAACTAACTATTGAACAGATTTCGCAAATTTTATGGGCCGCTCAGGGAATAACAGACTTAAAAGATAAACACCGTTCAGCTCCTTCAGCAGGCGCTATTTATCCGGCTGAATTATATCTAATCACTTCCAGCGGTGTCTTTAATTACGTCCCGGACGCTCATCAGCTGAGAAAAATAGCTTCAACAGATATCAGGCAGAACTTGTCGAATGCCTGCCTGGGCCAAAGTTCAGTTGCTGAGGCCGGAATAAACATAGTTATTTCTGTCGCCTACGGAAGAACTGCCTGGAAATACGGGGAAAAAGCCGTAAGGTTTGCTGATATTGAGGCAGGCCATATTGCAGAAAATATTTCGCTTCAAGCGGTGTCCTTAGGGCTGGGTTCAGTCTGTATTGGCACTTTAAACGACAGCGAAATTAAACTTCTTTTAAACCTTCCCTCCGATCAGAAACCGATATATGTGATTCCGGTTGGTTACCCAAAGTGAAAAATAAAATTACTACTTTTATATTTGATATCGGAAATGTCCTGATTT
>JAHIVV010000050.1 GCA_018816525.1 Elusimicrobiota bacterium | reverse complement strand
GGGTTCATTTCGGAAAATCCCAGGAAAATATATCCAATCTGGCTGATTGTTGAGTAAGCGAGGATTCTTTTCATATCGGTTTCCATCATGGCCGCGGCCGCCGCAATCAGGCTGGATGAAACAGCTATTATAGGAAGAGCATGGCTCCAAAATTCAGGAATTTGGAAAGTATAACAGAATATTCTTGCAAAAGCGTATACACCGATTTTAACAAGAACAGCCGCATGCAGTATTGCGGTAACAGGCGTGGGCGCAACACCGGCATCGGGAAGCCAGGTGTGAAGCGGCACCGTTGCCGACTTTGAAAACATGCCTAATAATATAAGGAGGACGGCTTGTGAGCTTATCATTACCCCGCGCATGGCGGTAAGGTCAAAGGTGCCGGTTTGGGCGTAAATGGCAATGAATCCCAGCAACATCATTGCCGCGCCGAAAAATGTCACTAAGAATGCTTTATCCGCTTTTAGTACTTGGATCGAGCTTCTATAAAAACCTATCAGGCGCCAGCAGCAGATGGCCGCTATTTCCCAGAATAGGTACATGAATATAAGATTTGCTGAATAAACCAGACCCATCATCGAGCCGATGAACATTACCACCATCAGGTAATATTCATTTTGGTTTTCATCGTGCTTGGTATATCCCAAAGAATAAATGATAATTAAAAATCCTATAAAAGAGGAAACGATAGACATGAAAATTGAAAGGGCGTCAACTACAAGGACAAAATCAAAACCGGGGAAGAGGGATTTCCTTATAATAAGCTCATTACTGCCTAAAGCAAACGGAATGAGCATCATTGGAAGGACTGTTGTGGCAAGCCCGAGCAGGACGGACCACACTGATCGCGCCCTTTTTGATATTAAGGAAGCGACTGGTATGGTCAGCGAACCGATAACCGGAACAAAGACGGTTAATAATACGATATTTTCTATAGTCATAATAAAATCAGATTACGCAAATTATCAAAAGGAGCTAAAATTTATCAAAATAAAATATGAATGTCAAGAAAACGTATTAAGTTGTTGGGTCATATGCGTCCTATAATTCAGACGCTAATTTATACGGGGCTTAGGAAATCGGAACTATTGAATTTAAAATGGGAGCACATTCAAAATGACAAATTAGTTATACAGGCATCCAAAACAAACAAAACGAGATTTATTCCTATGCACCCAAAGTTGAAAGATATTTTTCAAAAACTGCCGAAGAAAAATAATTTTGTTTTTACTAATATTAGCGGGACTAAACTTGATGAAACAACTTTGGACCATAAATTCAGGGCAGCAGTTAAAAGGGCCAAGATACTGCATTGCTCCCTACACGCAACTCGCCACACCGCAGCTAGCCTTTTAATCGATGCCGGGGCGAACATTGTTCAGGTAAAAGAATTCCTCGGGCACTCCGACATAAGAACCACAATGATTTACATTCATCTTTTCCCTTCCCAACTTCAAGAAACAGTAGATAAGATTTCTTTTTAAAATAAATATGTTTGACGGTCTAGTCATAAAAAGGTAAAATATAGTATTGAGAAATTGACGTTTAAGGTATGATTTAGGCCTATTAGGGGGTACCCCGATGAATACCATTTTTGCAGAAATAGACCAGTTACAGCAAGAAATAAATAAACACAGGCCTTTTGATAAACATTTATTAGGCCAGATAAAAGAATACTTCCGTATTGGATTAACCTACACAAGTAATGCCCTTGAAGGAAATTCTCTGACAGAATCGGAAACAAAAGTAGTAATTGAGGATGGCATAACAATCGGTGGTAAACCTATGAAAGACCACTTTGAAGCTATCGGGCATAGTGAGGCCTATGACTTCATGTATAATCTTTCCAAGGCAAAAGCAGTAACTGAAAAAGACATAACTAAATTGCACCATCTTTTTTATTACCGTATAGATGAAGCCAATGCAGGGGCTTATCGGAAAGTGAAAGCCTATATAACCGGTTCAAAATATCCATTACCTTTACCTGAAGAATTGCCTAAACTTATGAAAACCTTCCCTGCAAAGCTAATCAAATTAAGAAAAGAGAAGCATCCAGTAGAATTTGCGGTTTTAGCCCATAAAGAGCTGGTTTTTATACATCCTTTCGTTGATGGCAACGGCAGGGTATCCAGGCTCCTGATGAACACCATTTTAATGCAGGAAGGGTATGTTGTAACCATCATTCCACCCATTGTACGGCAGGACTATATTTCCTCATTAGAAAAAGCCAGGGGCGGTAATGATAAACAATTTATCGAACTTATTGCCCAGATGGTAAAAGAAACCCAAAAGGATTATTTAAGGCTTTTTAAGTAGAATAACCAGCTGGTATATTTCATGCTATCATACTACCCAATAAAGGTGAGTATCATCGCATAAACTATACCACAGAACGGTAAAAGACATTATTTCGCCTAGCTCAACCACAGCCTTCCAATCAACCGCAGGTTAATTAACATTATTTTTGTTCCTTTATTTGATCTTCCTGCATGTCTACTTGACTGAACTAACTACAATATGTAGTATATAGGGGTATGGAAAACTACCCACGAAATATCATGGACTTTGAAAAACGATTTAATTCTGAAGAAGCATGCAGAGAATATCTTTTCAAAATTAAATGGCCTGAAGGATTTAAATGTCCAAGGTGTAGCAATAACAAAGCATGGCTCACCAATGATTGTCTTTATAAATGTAGTAAATGTGGTTTTAAGAGTTCTGTAACAGCCGGAACAATATTTCAAGATACCCGAAAACCGCTCCAGTTGTGGTTTAAGGCAATGTGGTACATAACGAATCAAAAGCATGGGATTAGCGCATTGGGTTTGCAAAGATTTCTTGGGATAGGCAGCTATCAAACTGCTTGGGAATGGTTGCATAGACTTAGACATGCAATGATTCGTCCGGGCCGCGATCGTATTTCCGGGATAATTGAAGTTGATGAAACTTATATTGGTGGTAAAAAAACAGGCAAAAAAGGCCGAGGTTCCGAAGGTAAAATTCTGGTTGTAATTGCGGCACAAATTGATGGCAAGCGTATTGGCCGCATACGATTCAAACGCATACCCGATGCTTCTGGCGATAGTTTGATTCCAGCGATAAAAGAAACTATTGAACCAGGTAGTACAGTAATAACCGATGGCTGGAAAGGATATAGTAAACTGGAAACTTTTGGTTATACTCATAAGATTACTAAAAAAGAAGGGTTTGTTGGAAAAAATCTTCTTCCCAAATGCAACACGGTAGCAGCCCTGCTTAAGAGAGGGCTGCTGGGGACACATCAAGGCCGTGTCCAGTACCTTGATTATTATTTGGATGAATTTACTTTTCGGTTTAACCGTAGAACATCCAAATTCCGGGGAATGCTTTTTTATAGACTTGTTCAAAATTGTGTTGCTGTTAATCCTATTCATGGTAAAAACCTTGTTTAGATCCTACCATATATGGTATATAGTTCAGTCAAGTAGACATGCAGGTTGATCTTTATCAATTCTATGATAATCGCGCCTGCCGGAAAGAGGTAAATCATATTTTTGACTTTTTTTTTAAATTTTGATAGTATGTTCGTCATAGACAAATGAATATGAGGAGAGGTGGCCGAGTGGGTTGCAGGTCACACGAATAAGTGTGACCAAGCCTGCAACGGCGCCGAGTTGGTGAGGCGACAGGAAGACACATCCTGGCTCGCCTCGACTGAACGATAGTGATGGAGAGGTGGCCGAGTGGCTTAAGGCGGCGGTTTGCTAAACCGCTGTACTGGTTAATACCGGTACCTGGGGTTCAAATCCCCACCTCTCCGCCAAGTTTTACATTCAGCGAAATTGAAAGATGTTGCCTCGGCGCAAAGCGCCTCGGCATGGTATTTTTCCGCAATTTTAAAGGCATTTTTGAAATCCAAAAACAAAGTGCGGTCGGCAATGCGGAAGTTCGAACCGAAAAAGAAACTTTTTTGATTTCTTCTCTGATTTGAGAAGTGATGACGTCCTCTCTTGCATATCTTTGCGAACAAGGATTTTTCCGTTTGGTACATCGCAAATAGTTATGTCCTTTTTGAGTTTCGGTGGTAATGAAGCAACCACATTCTCCGCAACGGAAAAATCCTCTATACACACAAGGTTTCAATTTTGGCGATTTCGGTTTGCTCTTGTTCATCATCACTTCTTGAACGGAATCAAAAAGTTTCTTTGTGATAATCGGTTCATGCTTTCCGTCATACATTTCGCCGTTATATTCAATCATGCCGTAATAGATTTTATTTTTCAGCATATACTGATAATTTGAGACGGAAAGCATTTTGCCTTTCTTGCCAACCAAGCCTAAGGAATTGATAATCTTTCGGATTTGAGCGAGGGG
>JAHIVV010000049.1 GCA_018816525.1 Elusimicrobiota bacterium | reverse complement strand
ATGTCCGTCCTTGAAGCCTGTATTCAGGCAGGCAATGTCTGTTATATGGACACCGCTATTCATGAAGAACCGGATAAAGTCTGCGAAGACCCGCCGTGGTACGGAAATTATGAATGGAAACGCAAAGACCGCTGTAAAGAAAAAGCAGTAACGGCGATTTTGGGCGCGGGGTTTGACCCGGGTGTTGTAAATGCCTATGCCGCTTACGCCGTGAAACATCTTTTTGACAAAATAGATACGATAGACATTATGGACGTCAATGCCGGCAACCACGGCAAATTTTTTGCCACCAATTTTGACCCGGAAATCAATTTCAGGGAATTTACAAAAGTATGGACGTATGTTGACAGAAAATGGATTGAAGAAAAAGTTCATGGCGTAAAAAAAATATACGATTTCCCCGTTGTAGGCAAAATGCCTATTTATTTAACAGGCCATGACGAATTACATTCACTTTACAAAAATATCGACGCTAATTCTGTGCGCTTCTGGATGGGTTTCGGAGATCATTACTTAAATGTTTTTAATGTTCTCACCCAGGTAGGCATGACATCTGAAAAACCCGTGAAAACCGCCGAAGGTATCGAAGTAGTTCCTTTAAAAGTTTTGAAAGCTGTCCTTCCGGACCCGCTTTCCCTGGCGCCGAATTATACAGGAAAGACCTGCATCGGCGATTTAATAAAAGGCCAAAAAAACGGCAAAGATAAAACGGTGTTCATTTATAATAATTGCGACCATCATGACTGCTATCTGGAAATGGAATCCCAGGCGATTTGTTATACTGCCGGTGTTCCGGCAGTGGCCGCGGCAATTCTTGTAGCGCAGGATAAATGGGATACAAAAACCATGGTCAATGTTGAAGAACTTGACCCGGACCCATTTTTAGATTTGCTTAACAAGATTGGTTTGCCGACAAAAATCCAGGACCCTGCATTAAAATCTGAAATGCTTCCTGCTTAACAGAAAATGCATAAATTAGGCATTTTTAGTGCATAAATTGGCATTTTTGATATTTTATGCAATCATTTTATGTTATAAACTGCTTTTTTCTGTACATCTCTTGACAAAGTAATAAACCCTTACTATAATCTAATTAAGCAAAAAATCTTAAATATTTCAGGAGGCAGTATGAGTGAAACGAGAAAGTTGGCAGATTTGTATGGCCGATTAACTTTTAACAAAAAAGAAATGAGAAACAGGTTAAGCAAAAAAACCTTTGAAGAATTATCGGAAATAATCGAAAAAGGCGGAAAGCTTACCCCCGAAATTGCCAATGAAGTAGCGACAGCGCTTAAGGAATGGGCCATTTCCCATGGCGCCACGCATTTCGCGCACTGGTTTCAGCCGCAAAGAGGATCTACCGCTGAAAAACATGATACTTTTTTATCTTTCACTGATACAGGCGACGTAGTAGAAAGTTTTTCGGGTAAACAACTGGTTCAAAGCGAGCCCGATGCATCGTCATTTCCATCAGGCGGAATGAGAAGCACCTTCGAAGCCAGAGGCTACACAGCCTGGGACCCTACTTCACCTGCGTTTATCTTAAAATCAAAAATGACGGCGACGCTGGTTATCCCTTCGGTATATCTTTCCTACACCGGGGAAGTTTTGGATGTAAAAACCCCGCTTTTAAGGTCGCTCCATCTGGTTGAACAAAAAGCTTATGATGTTCTTAAACTTTTCGGCAACAGGACTGCAAAATATGTGCATACTACAGCAGGCCCGGAACAGGAATACTTCCTTATAGATAAGGGATATTACAAAAAAAGACATGATATAATTTTTACCGGCAGAACTCTTATAGGAGCAAGCCCGGCTAAAGGACAGCAGATGGAAGACCATTATTTTGGCTCCATCAGGCCGAAAGTCCTTGATTTTATGGAATCAGTCGATATTGCGCTTTTTGAAAGAGGCATACCGGCAAAGACCCGCCATAATGAAGTGGCTCCGAACCAGTTTGAGCTGGCGCCCATTTTTGAAGAAGCAAATCTTGCAGTCGACCATAACCTTCAGACTATGGAAATTATGAAACAAATAGCCGATGCTCACGGCCTTGAAATACTTTTTCATGAAAAACCTTTTGCCGGCATAAACGGTTCCGGCAAACACTTGAACTGGTCTTTGGCGGATTCTGACGGCAATAATCTTTTTGACCCCGGTAACTCGCCAAAAAAAACCGTGCAATTCCTGGTATTCTTATCAGGGCTTATGCTGGGCGTAAATAAATTCGGCGCCCTTTTAAGAATGGCTGTAGCGGACGCGGGCAATGACCACAGGCTTGGGGCTAATGAAGCACCACCGGCGATAATGTCAATGTTTTTAGGTGATCATCTTACCCTGCTTCTCAATGACATTGCTAAAGGCGAGATCACTTCTGTCAATGAACAGAAATTTGCTGACTTGAAAGTTAAAAAATTGCCATCGATCGCACTGGACAATACAGACCGTAACAGGACTTCACCGATTGCTTTTACCGGAAACAAATTTGAATTCCGCGCTGTCGGCTCTTCACAAAACTGCGCAGAAGCCCTTACTACACTCAATCTGCTCCTTATTTATGGTTTGGATGCAATGATTGAAAAAATTGAAAAATACAACAAAGGCTCTGAAGATATCAGAGAAGCAGCGCTTAAAGCCATAAAAGAGGTTGCCAAAGAAACAGAAAAAATTCGTTTTGAAGGCAATAATTACTCTCAAGAGTGGCATAAGGAAGCGCAAAAAAGAGGTTTACCTGAAGCCAAAACCACTCCCGAAGCGTTAAAGCTTATGACTCAGGAAGATACAGTAAAACTTTTTGAGAAATATGAAATTCTTTCTAAAGTTGAACTCCATTCCAAATACGATATTAAACTCGACGCCTATGTAAAAACCAAAATCATGGAGTTTGATGTATTGAAAGATATAATTCTTACCAGAGTCATCCCTTCGACGGTGAAACAGCTTAATACTTATTCAAACGGAAAAACTTCTTTAAAGGAAGCGGGCAAAACGGCTAATTTTTTAAGCAGCCTTATTGTTGAATTTGACGAGGTGCTTGAAGGATTAAATTCCGGTTTGAAAAAATTGGATAAAACTGCCGGAGAAGTTGAAAAAGAAAACGACTTAGCCAAAAAAGCAGAAATATTGAGCAAGGATGGCAATACACTGATGGAAGAATTAAGGACATATTGCGATAAAGCGGAAAGCCTGGTTGAAGACGATATCTGGGAAATACCCAAGTACAGCGAAATGCTTTTCCTTTTTAATGATTGATTTAATTTTAAGTGGTGTATTAAAAAGTGTTGCTTTTGACGTTGTTTTTGACCTGGTTACCCTCCTTTAAATAAAGCACAAACTTTTAAGTTCCGGTTTTTTGCCGGCTGAAAACAAAAGGCGGGAGGATTTCTATTGATAATATTTATTAAAATCGGAAGGAGAGAGTATTTTTATACCGTTGTAGGATTTTAGGATTAAAAGGTCCTTATCTCCTGAGATTATAACATCGATGTTGTTTTCTAAAGCGTCAGCAAGTACACGATCGTCATTTTTATCTCTGCAGATATTAATAAGTGTTTTTGCGGATTTGCCCCTTATGTGGTGTTCTTCTATTACATCCAGGATATCAGAAATATCAGCACCGGTTAATTTAAATTTATTTAATAACACATTATTTTAAAAAGCCTTGACAATACTGTGTTTATAGTATATAATAGTACTATAAAATCATACTTTAAAGCGGCAGACCCGCGTTAAAAGAGGTGAATACCATGAGAAATGTACAATCTATAAGCGTAACAATCCCTACTGCCCTAGCAATCATGCTGGACAAATTACAGAAGGAAGAGATGAAGTCCTGTAGCGGCATTGTTACTGAAGCTCTGAAAGAATATGTGGATTGGCAGCAATTTAAAAAGATACAGAAAGAACTTTCCTTAATGGCAAGAGCTAAGAATATTACTACGGAAGAAGATGTTAATAGGATAATTCACGAAATAAGATGATAAAAATTGTCTTTGATACTAATATCCTGATATCCGTGTTTATTTTCCCTGGCGGCCCGCCGGAAGAAATATTTCATGGCGTGATAATGCAAGACTATAAACTTGGAATATCAGCACCTATACTTGAAGAATTCAATAAGGTATTAAGAAAAAAGTTTACCTGGTCTGAAAATAAAATTGCAGTAATCATAAAGTTAATCCAGAGAAATTCTACTATAGTAACTCCTAAATACAAAGTTAAAGCTATTCATGATGAGTCTGATAACAGGATTTTAGAGTGTGCCGAAGAATTTAATGCTGATTATATTATATCCGGAGACAAGCACATTCTAAAATTAAAAAAATATAAAAACACACGAATCCGGCTTGCAAGCGACTTTTTAAAAGAAATCAGCTTATTTCAATAGATATTCCTTGTCACAAAACCGCTTTACTTTCCACTTTTACGAAAATCTATAATTCTTATAGCAGTATTAAAAAAAATATTCAAAATAACTAACCAAAATTAGAAACAAAGAAACACAATAACGCAAAAAGAACTTGCGAAGCGGTTACATACAACTCAACAGACTGTATCAGCTCTGGAATGTCCCAATCATAATGTTACAATAGGAACTTTAGAGAAAATAGCTGAAGTGCTGGGGGTAGAGCTTCAAATCAATTTTATTTCTTCTAAAAGAGTACACGCTTAAAAAATGAAAAAAGATACCGTGGATACCCACGGGTAAACCCCGTGGAACTATGCTGCCGTTTATATAACAAAAAAGCACCAGTTTTTTCGGTGCTTTTTTTAGCGACTTGTAGTGCTGCAAGACTGCCACCCAATATTACTATAGTCTATAAAGTCCTTTTAGTCAATATCTTTTTTTTCTTTGTCATTTATGTAATACTATGTTATACTTACATTGCAGTGTAATACACTGTTTTACGCTACTGCAACCAAAAAACAAAATTGGAGGTAGGGGAGAGAATACTATGCATTCAATAGCATTAAGATTACCTGAAGAATTAGAAAAAGAAGTAAACAAGATTTCACATGAGCTTGAAAGAAGTAAAAGTTACATTATTAGAAAAGCAATTCAGGCGTTTGTTACTGAGTATTTTGATTATCAAATTGCTTTAGACAGGCTTAACGACAAAGACGATGAGATTATTTCGTCTAAAAAAATGAGGTTGTTGCTTGGAAAAAAAGATTGATTATAAAAAGTCTGTTATTAAAGACCTAAAAAGAATTGACCATTCTTTCCAGGTTAAGCTGGTAAACCAGCTGGAAAAAGAGCTCTCAGAAAATGCATTCGCCGGCAAACCGTAAAAGGCGCGTATAAGGGCCTATTTAGCTTACGTATTGGGGATTATAGAGTTATTTACACAATAGCCCAAAAAAGTGTACTTGTTTTAAGAATTTCACACAGAAAAGACGTTTATGATTATTAGTTCCCCCCCCTTCCGTCCCTACTCCAGTTCCGCGGAACCAATAAAGAAATAGCTAACCAGGTTGTTTTTAATGCTTGATCGTATATCTGACTGAACGTCCTCTCCCTTCAAGTTTCAGTATTTCTTTATCAACGAGTTTCTGAAGGTCGGATTGCGCTGTCTTGTTAGATACGTGAAAGTGTTTCCTGTACCTACTGTTTGTTACGGAACCAAGTTTCCGGATAAAAGATACGGCTGAAATCTGCCTGGGGCTTAAATCGCTTGGAATACCGTTCTTCGTGCCTTTTTGAAGCTGCTCAATCTCTCCTTTTACCCTTTCAAGTTCAAATACCATGCCGCCGGTAAAGTATTCCAGCCATCCGGTCGTATTGTCATTATTCTTTTGTGCGGATTCAATCGCCTCATAGTACCTGTTCCTGTCTGATTCATAATATTCTTCAAGGGCAAAGAGCTTCCTGACGTCATACCCACTTGCAAGAAGGACGAGCATGCATAATGCTCTGGCCACTCTGCCGTTTCCATCCATAAAAGGATGTATCCTGACAAATTCATAATGAACTACACCCGCTTTAGTAATTGGATGCATTTCTTTCTCATCATTTAGAAACTTAATAAGTTCTGACATAAGAATTGGGACCTGCTCATGCTCAGGAGGCATATATACTACAATGCCTGTCGAATAATCCCGTAAGACATTCTGCTGTGTCCGGTACTTGCCCTTTAAATCTCCTTCAAGGATATTGTTCATGGTAAGGTAATGCATTTTTAAAACCATGTCCTCGGTATAGACTATATCTTTATGCCCTATTTCCTCGACATAATCAAGCACCTTAAAGTAGTTCTGAACCTCTCTTATATCCCGCTGAGGCGCACCTGTTACAGATTGGTTCTTTGATAATCTTTCGACTTGCTCAAGCGTGAGTCTGTTGCCTTCTATTTTAGTGGAGTAATGAGTGCTCTTTATTCTCGCTTCATGCCTTAGCCGCTTTTCCCAGATAGGCAAAAGTTCAGCTTTTATAATAACCTCATTCAAAACATCAATTCTTGAAACAGCCCGTAATATATGGTTCGTAATCGTGTAAACAGGTTTGAATGTCATTTTAATGTCCTCTTATATATATCATATGTTATTTAGACGTAAAAGGCAACATAAGAATCGTGTAATAATTATGAAGTTATCATGTAATAATCGTGTAATCAAGCGTCGAGGACTATATTCCTCGACGTAAAAAATCAAAAGCTTTCTTAAAACCTGGCCTGGCATCTTTAATTCCGCTTTCTTTATCAGTAAAGATTTTTTCGCAGCCCGTTTTGTCAAGTATCGCAGTACCTACTAAAGTTGAAATTAGAAATAAAATCAAAAATGCGATTATTTCAAAAAGAAATGGGCAGTTTGAGTATCCGCGTGGAATTGCCGTAGATGCTACCGGTAATGTTTAATAACCCTTCCCTACCTCTATTACGAACTTAATTTTTCACATATTTGGGTAAAATTAAACATTTAGGGTCAAAGTATTCGTCGCAAGAAGATTATTTTATATCAATCCGTTCCAAGATTCTAAAACCATCCGTTATTGCGTCGCATAAAAAATCTTCAAGCTGGCTTTGGTCCTGTTTGGTTTGAACCTTGTTAAGGAAGGTATAGTAAAGTTGTTTATTTTTTTGTTTGATTATTGCCGGAGCCAGATTAGCTTTTAAGAGCATAGCGCTCATTAACAACCTGCCGATACGGCCATTGCCATCAGAAAAAGGGTGAATTTGCTCAAATTGGCTATGGATTAAAGCCGCTGAAGCAACGACATCCTTCAATTGTTTATTTGCCCCGTTTAACACAATAGGAACTAAATCAGGAACCTTCAGATAATTAGCTGTTGGCAAATTGACGCCTAAAATCCTAACCGCATGATTGCGATATGCTCCGGCATCCGGGCGGATGCCGTTCATTAGCATACCGTGAAGCCTTAAGATTAGTTTTTCGTTTATCTGTCCTTGCTTTAAAATATAGTCAAAAAGATAATTGAGGGCGGCTTGATGGTTTTTAACTTCTAGCTGTTCTATCAGGCTTTTATTCGGCAGAGCGGCATTATCAAAGAGAATAGCAGCTGTATCCGGTTCCGTGAGCGTGCTTCCTTCAATACAATTGGTGTTGTAGGTGAGTTTTAACATAAAAGCGTCCTGAATGTCAGGGTTGTTTATAATTTCAGTAATGACACTTTTATGTTCGCTTGATTTCTTGGTCAGCGCTTGTTTTTTTGCCGTGAGTTGTTCTGATGGAATTAATTTTTGTCCCGTTACTTCCAAAAATAACTCATCAATAGCCAAAAGCGCTTTTGGCCGGGGCATTGACTTGCCTGTCCACCAACTGTTAAAAGCGGCAAAAGATACTCCGAATCTTTCAGCTAGTTTGGTTTGGGTAAGACCGGTGAATTTTTGGATAATTTTTAATTTTTCTTGTGTATTCATATGTTTTAGCTCTTATGAGAATTTTAGCAAACTTTATAAGGTTTGTCAAAAATGAGTAACTTTATAAAGTTTACAAGTAACGGGAAAATAATGGGTAAAATTAAAACATCGGTGTCTATAAGATATTTACTCATAGGTTTGCTGTTTTTGACCTTCTATCTTGTCTTAGTTCTCTTACATAATCGGCGTTAAGGCCTTTTCTGTTTTTCCAGATACCGCTTACTTTATTCATAGCTTCAACAATATCATACTTCTTGTTTGAATAACACTTGTCAATGGCTTTTCTTATGATTGGCAAAAACGATTCATTGATTTTTAAAGTTTCATTAAATTTTGTATAATCCTTTAGTAGTTTTGACAATTTTCACAGATAGTATATATACCCAAAGTTACTATGGTGTTACTATTGATAGTGGTTTTATAGCTTTTACTGGTAATCAGTGGCAATTGATGTCATAGCAGGTTTGTAGACGGTAAAACCGTTGTTTTCAGGTCTTTTGACGGTAACGGAGAGGTGGCCGAGCGGTTTAAGGCGTACGCCTGGAAAGTGTATGTGCCTGCAAGGGCACCGTGGGTTCAAATCCCACCCTCTCCGTTTTTTGGGCGAAGTTCGAACTTTTTTTGAGGCCCTGGAT
>JAHIVV010000048.1 GCA_018816525.1 Elusimicrobiota bacterium | reverse complement strand
GACCTTTTTATTTCTTCCAGGATTACAGTTCTTTCCAGTTCCAGTTCATCTTTAGAGAAATTAGCCCGCTGGTTTGCAAGATCAGCCATTATTCTTAAGGCATTATAAAACCCGTCTGTAGATATATCGATATAAAAATACGTGAACTCTTTAGAGGTTGCTGCATTTATATAGCCGCCGTAGGATTCGACAATGCGTGAAATTTCCCCGACAGGAAAATTTACAGTGCCCTTAAAAAGCATATGTTCTAAACAATGAGACACTCCGTTGTTCCGTGTGTTTTCATCAATTGACCCGGCACGCACCCATAGCTGTACGGAAACTAGCGGAGTTTTGTGGTCCTCCTTAATGAAAACGTTTAAACCATTTTTAAAAACAGTTTTTTTAAACCCGGATAAGGGAGAAAATCCGGACAATCCTAAAATTGATAGTAAGCTCATCATAGCGATAGTTCCTCTCAAGTATTTTATTTTCACCTGAAACACCTCTCTTTCAGGTGTCCCAATGCTAGATTCTGACTGATAAGTTCAAGGTGAACTTGGGAAGAATCTATAGGGACTGAATAAGTAGTTTTCATTTCATTTATCTTCTTTTTTTAAGCACTTTTATAAGTTCGTGATAATTCAGTGTGTTTATTACATCTTTTTTTTCAAGCCAACCGCGCTGGGCGACAAAAACACCCTGAGGGATATATTCCATATGGTCCAAACGGTGGGCATCCGAACCAATGGTCATCTTTATGCCCATTTCTTTTGCTTTTTTGCAATAAATGTCTGTAAGGTCCAAGCGTTCGGGAAATGCGTTTATTTCAAGAAATACACCGAATTTTTTTGCGCCTTCAAGCACTCTTTCCATGCTTATGGAATAGGAATCTCTTTTGCGTATAATTCGTCCTGTGGGATGTGATAAAGCATTTACGTATTTATTTTCAAAAGCGCGGAGAATTCTGCCGGTAATTTGTTCTTCGGTCTCTTTAAAGCCCGTATGAATTGAAGCAGTAATAAAATCCAGTTCTTTAAGCACTTCATCCGGATAATCCAGCTTTCCGTCAGTAAGGATATCCACTTCCGAGCCGCACAGAATATGCACATCACCGTATTTTGCGTTATAATTGTGAATTTCATCATTTCTTTTCCTGAGGTCTTTTACTGAAGCCCCATTTGCAATTTTTAAACTTTGAGAATGATCGCAGATTATTATCCATTCCCACCCCAATTCAATGGCTTTTTCAGCAACCTGTTCTACGGTATTTGCGCCGTCGCTGTAATTTGTGTGCAGGTGTATATCCCCCAGAATATCCTTTTCGCGGATAAGCCCAGGGATAGAATTTGTTTTCGCCGCTTCAATTTCCCCCCGGTTCTCCCTTATTTCCGGAGGTATATACTGCAGCCCGACTGAATTATAAACTTCGGTCTCAGTTTTACCGGCTATAAGTTCGTTGGAAGTATTTTTCTTTTTTACTTTATATACGCCGTATTCGTTAATAGTTAAATCCTTCTTGGAAGCAAGTTCCCTGAGGGCGACATTATGTTCTTTGGAGCCCGTAAAATACTGCAGGGCCGCGCCGTAACTTTCCGGCGCAACAACTCTGAGGTCTATCTGGATATTCTCGTCGGTATAAATACTGGCCTTTGTTTCCCCGCTGGAAATTATTCTGTCAACTTCGGGCAGGTGCGTAAATTTTTCAATTATCAGGCTGTTATTGTTATTTTCTACGGTGCACAAAATATCAATATCTCCGACGGTTTCCAGCTTTCTTCTTAAAGAACCCGCGTAACTGATATTACGGACTTCTTTGATTTTTTTTAACTGGCTGATTATATTTTCTGAAAGCGCAAGAGCGTCATGCAAAAGTATTCTGCCTCTTGTCTTTTGTTTTAATGCAATACCCTGCAAAATATTGGCCTGAGTTTTTTCAGCAAAACCGGGCAAATCTTTCAATTTGCCTTCCTCGGCAGCTTTTTTTAACTTGTCAATGTCGGAAATATGCAGTTTATCAAATACTATTTTAGCTTTTTTCGGGCCCAGGCCGGGAATCTGCATGATTTGTATTAACCCTTTGGGAGACAGTTTTTTAAGGTCTTCGAAGTATTCGATCTTCCCGGTATTAAGGTATTCTGTTATCTTTTCAGCTATGCTCTCGCCTATTCTGGGAACTTCCCTTAGTTTTCCCCTGGCGGAAAGAGCATCAATGTCGTCAGTTAAAGATTCTACGGCCTGCGCTGCCCTTTCGTAGGCCCTTATGCGGAAAGGATTATGCTCGGTGAGGCTTAATAATTCGGAAATTTCGTAAAGTAATTTTGCTACTTCATTGTTTCTCATTTTACCGCGATTCCGGCGTAGCCAACAACGGCATCCATGTCGCCGCTGACATCGCCGCTTGTTGAGTATTGGATAAGCCTTGCAGATTTTGCGCCAAGTTTTTTACTGGCGATGATTACAGCAGTTGCGGGCAGGATACCGCACATGGAAATTCCATTTTGTTTGACTGTGCTATACAAACCGGCGGCGTCAAGCTGGAGTATTTTATCAATAGCTAATGAATCCATTTTTTTGGCATACTGCTGGGGTTCATAATGGGTCATATCTGTTGACGCAATAATCATAGTTTTATAATTTGTTTTTTTTATGGATTCAGCCACTGCATTAGCAATATCCTGGGCAACTTCAAATTCGTCCGACATAAGGACAATGGGTACAATTTTTACTTTTGGGTTAAAATATTGAATAAAAGGTATTTGGACTTCGATACAATGTTCGCGCATATGCGCTTGTGTATCAGTTTTCAAAAATTCCGAAAACTGCATTATGCTTTTTGAAAGAGCCGAATCTATTTCAACATCTCCAAGAGGCATTTTCCAGGCACCTTCAGAAAAAATGCTTGCCGGCGCGCCATTACCGGTATGGTTTGGCCCGATTATTATATAGGTTTCTGCAGTATTTATTCCGGAATAAACCTTCCCGGCGACCTTGCCTGAGTACATCCAGCCGGCATGAGGGCAAATACAGGAAATAGCGTCAGTTTTTTGTGTTTTGAGATCCAAATACTCTTCAATCTCTGTTTTTGTTTTTGGATACCAGGTACCTGCAAAAAGCGCGTTGCGAATCATGATGGTATTATACAAGTTTTTAGTTATATTTCAAACAGGGCGCGATGGAACTTGTCAGTGAACTCTAATTCTTGTACAATGTTAGCCATAGGGCTACCTCCTTAAGTTATTTTGATGATAACCTTTAGGAGTTTAGCCCTTTTCATTTTTTATGTCAAACTGAAATTACACACTATATGATACAATACCGGTACTGATGTCCCTCTTTACTCCCGCCTATATTTATTGTAAAATTAGCCACATCATGAAACTCTTAAAAATAGACTATTTTAAGCCCGAAAAAGAAAAGATTGCGCTGGCCGCTGAAACTATAAAAAAAGGCGGGACGGTTATATTTCCAACAGAAACGGTTTACGGTATTGGTGTTGATGCTTTAAACCCTGAAGCAGTAAAAAAAGTATTTGAATTAAAAGGAAGGCCGCAAAACAACCCTCTTACTATTCACATAGCCAATAAACAGGATATAATCAAAATAGCCTGGAATATCCCGGATTATATCTTTAAAATCATCAATAAATTCATGCCCGGCCCTTTGACAATAGTGCTATTAAAAAATAAAGATGTTAGCGACCTGGTCACCGCCGGCAGACAAACCGTAGGCATCAGAATGCCGGATCACCCGGTCGCTTTTGAATTTATAAAGGAATCCGGCTCATTGATAGCCGCGCCTAGCGCGAACTTTTCAGGCAAAAAAAGCCCGCAAAGTATCCAGGAAATCCCAAAAAAATTGCTTGAAAAAGCGGATATCGTTCTTGATAGCGGCCCTGCCTTGACAGGAATGCCCTCAACTGTGGTTGATTTTACTGTTTCCCCGCCAAAAATACTCCGCCAAGGAGCGATAACTATGGAAGATTTAAAACGCATTATTTGAACTACCCCTGTAATTTTAGTATAATACCACACTATGAAACGAACACATTATTGCGGTGAACCTAATCTTGAACATCTTGGAAATAAAGTAACTCTATGCGGCTGGGTGCACTCCAGGAGAGACCACGGCGGAGTAATATTTGTTGATTTGCGCGACCGGGAAGGTGTGGTACAGTTGGTTTTTAATCCTGAATCTTCAAAACTATTCCAACAGGCAGAACAACTTCATGCTGAATATGTATTGATGATAACGGGCCTTGTCCAAAAAAGGCCTAAAGGCACAATCAACCCCAAACTGCCTACCGGTGAAATAGAAATCATCGTTGAAACCCTTGAAATATTAAACACTTGCGAAACTCTGCCTTTTGAAATATCCGAATTCTCAAATGCCGGCGAAGAATTGCGCCTGAAATACAGGTACTTGGACTTGCGCAGGCCTCAGGTAAAAGAAAACATCCTTTTCAGGAACAAATTGACTTCTGCCCTAAGAAAACACCTGTCTCATGAGGGTTTCACCGATATCGAAACCCCATTTTTAACAAAATCCACACCTGAAGGCGCAAGAGATTTCCTTGTTCCATCGCGTTTGAACCCGGGCACCTTTTATGCTCTACCCCAGTCACCACAATTATTCAAGCAATTGCTGATGGTTTCCGGTTTTGACAAATATTACCAGATAGTCAGGTGCTTCCGGGATGAAGACCTGCGCGCAGACAGACAGCCGGAATTTACCCAGGTTGATATTGAAATGAGTTTCGTTGAACCCGACGACGTAATGACGATGACCGAGAAACTTCTCTGTGCGGCTTTAAAAGAAGCCACCGGTATTGAAATAAAAACACCTTTTAAAAGAATGGACTATGCTGAAGCCCTTTCCAGATATGGCTCTGACAAACCGGATTTAAGGTTCGGCCTGGAATTGGTTGATATATCGGATATCGTAAAAACCGCAAAATTTAAAGTTTTTTCTGATACGGTTGCTAACAAGGGAATTGTCTGCGGCATCTGCTGTAAAGATGACAAAGAGAAATTTTCACGCCAGAAACTTCTTTCCATGACAGAAATTGTAGCGCCCTTCGGCGCAAAAGGCCTTGCCTGGATTAAGATAACGACTGACGGGTTTGATTCTCCCATAGCGAAATTTTTCACGCCTGAAGAATTAGCAAAAATAAAACAACAGTTCGGAGCACAGCCCGGAACTATCATATTCTTTGTTGCGGATAAGCCAAATGTAACCTATAATTCACTCGGCTGTCTAAGAAACTATCTTGGCAAGGAATTGAATTTAATTGACACTTCTGCCGGGAAACTTGAATTTTTATGGGTTGTTAA
Organism: Elusimicrobiota bacterium; assembly: GCA_018816525.1. Taxonomy (NCBI): domain Bacteria; kingdom Pseudomonadati; phylum Elusimicrobiota; species Elusimicrobiota bacterium. The sequence continues at coordinate 45,715 of JAHIVV010000048.1, read as the reverse complement.
TTTTCCCCTGCTTGAATGGAACGCTGAAAATAAACGGTGGGTAAGCATGCACCACCCGTTTACTATGCCCAATATAAAAGATATTTCAGAAATTGGCCAGGCCACAGCCGGCATTAAAGCGCTGGCCTACGATATTGTATTAAACGGCACAGAACTCGGCGGCGGAAGCATACGTATTCATAAAAAAGAACTCCAGGAAAAAATATTCAAGCTGCTGGGAATAGCCGACGAAGAAGCAAAAGACAGGTTCGGTTTTCTTGTGGAAGCGTTCAAATTCGGAGCGCCCCCGCACGGCGGTATAGCGCTGGGTTTAGACAGGTTTGTAGCCCTGCTAAAAGGCGAAGAATCTATCCGGGATGTTATCGCATTCCCTAAAACCCAAAAAGGAATCTGCCCGCTTACGGGCGGCCCTGATACTGTAGAAGACAAACAATTGAAGGAGTTAAATATAAAATCAACTTATGTCGAAAAAGAAACTATTTCTAAGTAATTATACGCAAGCCATCAGCATCCTGGGCGAAAGCGACAGGAATATAAAGGATATTGAAAACGAACACAATGTAAAGGTTCTTTCTTTTGAAGATCCTAAAACGAACAAATACGTTATTGAGGTTTCAGGAAAAAAAACAAAAGTGGACAATGCATTCGAGAGCCTGCTTGATTTGAAAAACAAAACAATGCCGACTAATCCGGAAAAACCAGGCCCGGCAAATTCATGCCCTGAGCCCGGCCAGAGCGCTGTTTATAATACCTTTTCCGGCAAGCAGATTCGCTCGTTATCAGCAAATCAAAAAGCTTATATAGACGCTATAAATAAATACGACCTGGTGTTCGGCATCGGTCCCGCAGGCACCGGAAAAACTTTCCTTGCTGTGGCTGCGGCTTTGACCATGCTTGAAAGCGGCAAAGTCAGCAAGATTGTTATCACCAGGCCGGTTGTTGAATCCGGTGAAAAACTGGGCTTTCTTCCGGGCGACCTTTATGAAAAAATTAACCCTTATTTGCGGCCTCTTTATGACGCTTTTTACAGCATGATAGGCCCGGAGAGATTCCGCAGGTACAGGGATGATGATACTATTGAAATCGTTCCGCTGGCTTATATGAGAGGAAGGACGCTTGAAAATGCGTTCATAATTCTCGACGAAGCCCAGAACACAGTCCCGGAACAGATGAAAATGTTTTTAACGCGCCTCGGCTTTAATTCCCAGGCAGTAATCACCGGAGATGTGACCCAGATAGACCTGGAAAACAAAAAACAGTCCGGGCTGGTTTTAAGCGAAAAAATATTAAACAAAATCGAAGCGATAAAATTCATACATTTCACCGATAAAGATGTCGTCAGGCACAAACTAGTGAAAGAAATAATAAAAGCTTACGAAATTTGGGAGAACCGGAAAGACAAATGACACTAAGAGAGGCGGCAAGAAAATTCCTTTTAAGGCTTTTAATCTGGACGGAAAAAAATTCAAAACCCGTGCTAAGGGACAATCTTCAATTCTGGCAGAGACAAATACATATACATCCTGTAATAATCATCGGGGTTAATGCGCTTCTTATTTTTTCAGCACTTGTTATTGAAATCGGCCCCACACCTACAAAGCTTTTCGGGCTTTTGCTTTTTGTTTTGCTTTCTTTTACTTTATTCATTGTATTCCTTAAGAGAAACTTGCAGGATTTAGCCAGGGACAATGATGCGATGATGCTCCTGGGTATTTTAACCTCATTGTCGGTCCTGTTGATTGAAACTATAAAACCTTTTGGCTCGCTTTCGCCGCTGCTTGTGCCCATAGCGGGTGTTATACTTCTGGCATCGCTGTTGCTTGGAAATAAAGCGGGCATGCTTCTTGCCATTGCTATTCCTTTTATGTGCGGGATTCTTTACGATTTTAAGCTTGAATATTTGTTTTACCATATCATGGGTTCTCTCTTAGCTTTAAATTTGTCTACAAAAATAAAACACAGGCAGGACATCACCCGGGTTGGCACAAAAATAATGGCCATTAACGTTATTTCTGTAATAACCCTCACGCTTCTGGGGCCTCTCCCTGCTGGCCAATTAGTCACAAATATTTTATGGGCCTGCGCCAACGGTATTGCAAGCATAATATTTGTGTTCGGGCTCCTGTCGCCGCTTGAAACATTTTTTTCACGTATTACTAATATTAAACTGATAGAGCTGGCGGATTTCAACCAGCCTTTGTTGAAAAGGTTAATGATGGAAGCGCCCGGAACTTATCACCATTCGCTGATGGTGGCATCCGTCGCAGAACAGGCGGCCGAAGTCATAGGCGCCAACGCATTGCTCGCAAGAGTAGGCGCGATTTATCACGACATCGGAAAGATTGCCAAACCGGAATACTTTATTGAAAACCAGCTCGCCAGCGATAATCCCCACGATGCTATTCCGCCTTCCATGTCGGGACTGGTTGTTATAACGCACGTCAAAGAAGGCGTAACTTACGCGGAACAGCAAAATTTAGACAAACCTATAGTTGATTTAATTAAAGAACACCACGGCACCTCACTCATATACATGTTTTACCAGAAAGCGCTTCAAGGCGGAGATGATGCCGAGGAAAGCAGGTTCCGCTATCCCGGCCCAAAACCTAAAACAAAGGAATCCGCCATACTTATGCTCGCAGATTCCTGTGAAGCAGCATTGCGCCTGCTTGAAACGCCTTCTTCAAACAGAATAAAGGAAACCGTTGAAAAAATCATAAATAATAAATTCACCGACGGTCAGCTGGATGAAGCGCCGATAACCCTTTCAGACCTGCACATGATTGCAGGAAGCATGATAACAACCCTTACCAGCATACATCACACAAGGACGGAATATGAAAGATCAAAACAGAAAGACAACAATACGGATCCACAATCTTAATGTTAAAATAGATCTGCCGGAAAATATTGAAAACGACATCAGGACCGTAGCTAAAGCCACTTTTGACCAGGAAAAATTCTTCGGTTCCTACCAGCTGTCAATCGTGCTTACGTCGGATGAAGAGATAAAAGAAATGAACCTGCGGTATTTGCAAAAAGACCGCACCACTGACGTAATGTGCTTCCCCTACGCAACCGGCAAGCAGGTGCAATCCGACATATTTATTTCAGTGGATTCCGCCCAGGCCCAGGCCGAACAATACAACCATACCTTTAAACAGGAAATACTTTTTCTTGTCATTCACGGTATACTTCACCTGATCGGATGGAACGACGATTCCGACGGCAGAAGAAACCAGATGTGGGGCCGGCAGGAACAAATCCTGAAATCGGTATGCTAATTTTTTTCAGCCTTATCCTGATTTTATTCCTGTTATTTTTGTCATTCTTTTTCTCTGGTGCGGAAGCCGCGCTTTCCTCCCTGTCAAAATATAAAATAAGAAAAATTACCGCGCTTCAAAAACCTCTTCGCAAAATCTTTTCCAAATGGCTTCAGTACCCGCAGGATTTTTTGACCACCATTCTTGTGGGCAACGCCGTCTCCAACATTTTGGTAAGTTCTATTGCCACTTTCATTGCAATACAAATTTTCGATAAATTTCTATCAAGAGAAATAATTGAATTTGCCGCCTGGCTTTTTATTACCGCTTTTATAATTACCTTTTGTGACATTGTGCCGAAAATGTACGGTAAAAGCAACCCGGAAAGAATGTCCCTGCTGGTTATAACACCTATCGGTTTTATCAATAAAATAATTTACCCCCTGATTAAGCCCTTTATATGGTTTGCCGGAGGCGTATTGGGCATAAAATCCGCAAGGCCTGTCAGCAAAATTAACTCGATAACCGCTGAAGAAGTCAGAAATATAGTTTTAGATTCCGGCAGACGGGGCATATTGGGAAAAGAAACCACAAAAATGCTGGAAGGAATGCTGAAACTTTCAAAAATCAGGGTCAGTGAAATCATGGTACCTATAGACAAGGTGGAAAGCGTAAACATTGACAACTCTTCGGAAAAAATCATGGACGACCTGCTTGAAACCGGCCGCAGCCGCGTCCCTGTTTATTCAGGTTCCAGAAACAGAATAATCGGAATCGTCCTGCTGAAAGACCTGGTTAATACAGGTCAAAATGAATCAATAGAATTTTCAAAATCGCTTATCAGGCCCGCGCATTTTGTTACCGCGGATGAAAAGGTAAGTAAACTGCTTTCTGAATTCCGCAAAGGCACTTCGCATTGCGCTATTGTCATAGATTATAAAAACGATGTGAAAGGATTCCTGACGCTTGAAGATGTGTTGGAAGAAATAGTAGGAGAAATTATTGACGAATACGAATTGGCCTACGGCCAGTCCCGTTGAAAACTAAATTAAAATAAATATATGGAACTATTAATAGTTGTAAAACTTATTCTAATGGCAGTTTTCATACTCATGGGCGCTTATTTTAACGCAGTTGAAACCGCTATCCTGAGCATCTCCGGATTAGGCCTGACTGGAATGAAGGAAAAGCACCCTAAGATAAGTAAATGCCTTACGGCCTGGGAAACAAATCCTGATAACCTGATAGCGACAATCCTGGTAGGGAACAACCTTATGAGTATCGGCGCCGGGGTGCTTTCTGTTTCCCTGGCTTTGGATTTTGCCGGCCGCTGGTTTATATATTTTATACCTTTTATTGTTGTTGTTTTGGTTCTGATGTTCAGCGATATAGCTCCCAAGATTTACAGCAGGCTTAATGCAGAAGCAGTTTGTATTTCCGGGATACCTTTACTGATATTTTTCTCAAAATTGTTTTTTCCTGTAACAAATATTCTTGTACGCTTTGCAAAAAGTTTCATGCGCCTGATCAGGATCCATGAAAGATCAGAATCGCCATTTTTGTCCAAAGAAGAATTGCAGATTCTGCTTAATTCCGACACGGAACCCATCACGAATTCAAGCGCTGACTCAAGCCTCGGCCTGTCCAGGCAGGAGAAAAAAATGTTTTCCAACATCCTGCTTTTCGGCGAGAGGCGCGTTCAGGAAGTCATGGTTCCCAGGCCGGAAATTTTTGCCATAGATTACAATACGGGCCTGGACGAGATAATAAACAGGGTTTTAACAAGCAAATATTCCCGCATTCCCGTTTATAAAGGTTCCCTGGACAACATCATCGGCGTCATTTACGCCAAAGACCTTATACTTACCTGGCAAAACAGGAAACTCTTTGTTCTGGATGACATAATACGCCCAGCTTATTTCGTGCCTGAAAATATTTTAGTAGATAATTTAATCCGCGAATTCAAATCCGGTAAGCACCACCTGGCGGTTGTAGTGGATGAATATGGGGTAGCGCAAGGATTGATTACCGTCGAAGATATTGTTGAGGAAATAGTCGGCGAAATTTACGACGAATATGACATACGTGAAAAACCTATAACTGATTTTCCCTGTGCCGCCAGCACAAACTGGGTGGTTAAAGCCACGCGGTCCATACACAAAGTGAATGAAGAATTAAAGCTTGGCGTCCAGCCGACCAGAGCTTTCACCACCGTGGGCGGCTGGGTGCTTACGCTGTTTAAGAAAATACCGGCACCCGGCGAGAAAATAGTGTGGAAAGAATTTACCATTGAAATAGTGGATGCAGACCGTAAAAAGATAAAGATAGTTAAAATCACAAAATAAAAACATGCAATACCAAAGAACCCGCGGGATCGTTTTGTATTCCAGAAAAACCGGCGAAGTTGACAAGTACCTGCACATTTACAGCCTGGAACTTGGCAAAGTAAAAGCTACGGCCACCGGTTCCAGAAAAATCACAGCCAAACTGCTTGCGGCCACAGAACCCGTCACAGAAACCGAATTCATGCTCTACCTGAACAGTAAAACATCCAGGATCAGGGTTATAGGTGGAATATTAAAAAATATGTTCAATCCGCTTAAAACAAATATTACGAAATATTCCTATGCCTGCGCCGTAGTAAACCTGGTAGATTCATTGACCGCCGAACATGAAAAAAATATCCATAAATATGTCCTTTTAAAAAGAACTCTCGAATTGCTTGAAACTTCAAAACGGCCGGATTATATTTACCTGGCCTTTGCCCTGAGATTCATGAAACTCTGCGGTTATGGGCTGGAATTAAATAAATGCGTTAACTGCGAAACAGAAGTCCTGAATGATGAAATCAGCCAAAAATCTGATATAATATTCTTCAGCCTGAAAGACGGAGGGCTTGTCTGCAAAAACTGTTATAATGAAGCTGATTTTGAGTTAATAGGTGTTAACACTAAGGCAACAAGTTTCATCAGACAGCTTTCAAAACTCCCGGGCGAAGACGTGGAAAAATTGGAAGTTCCAAAAAGAATAGAAGAACTCGTTGAAAATTTAATAAGAACATACGTCAATGAATACGTGCCGTACTCATTGAAAACCCAGATGTTCGTGAAAAATTTAACCAGCTAATAACACATGACTGACCGCACATTCTTCCTATCGAATACCGTGCGGTTCGAGAAAGGTAACTGTGATTTTCCAGGAAATTATTTTTGCATTAGAAAAATTCTGGTCCCGCAAGGGCTGCCTGATTGTCCAGCCCTACGACCTTGAAAAAGGCGCAGGGACGTTTAACCCGGCGACTTTTTTGAGGGCCCTAGGACCCAAGCCCTGGAAAGCCGCCTATGTGGAACCCTCTCGCAGGCCAACCGACGGCAGATACGGTGAAAACCCAAACCGCTTACAGCATTATTACCAGTACCAGGTTATAATGAAACCTGCTCCGGCAAACATACAGCAATTATATTTATCTTCATTGACCGCTATCGGCTTAAACCTGAAACAACACGATATCCGTTTTGTAGAAGACGACTGGGAATCGCCTACCCTTGGCGCCTGGGGGCTGGGCTGGGAAGTATGGCTTGACGGAATGGAAATCACGCAGTTTACATATTTTCAGCAGATCGGAGGGTTTGAACTAAACCCCATCTCAGTGGAGTTGACCTACGGGCTCGAACGGCTTGCCACTTACTCCCAGAAGAAAAATTCTGTTTACGATATTCTATGGAACAAAGATACCACTTACGGAGAAGTGCACCTTGAAGATGAAAAACAATTTTCCAGATATAACTTTGAAGAAGCAAATGTAGAACTTTTACAAAGGCATTTTACAGATTGGGAAAAAGAAGCGCTTTCCCTTTTAGACAAAAAACTGGTTTTGCCCGCTTATGACTGCGTAATGAAATGCTCGCACTTGTTTAACCTGCTTGACGCGCGCGGAGCAATTTCAGTTACAGAACGCATCTCGTATATCAGCCGGGTGCGCAACCTGGCTCACCGCGCAGCAGAACAGTACATCGAAAAAGAGACAAAATAGCTTTATGGCTAAGAACACTTTACTCGAAATCTATACAGAAGAAATACCGGCGAACTTTATCCCCCCGGTTATCGCAAACTTGCGTGAGCTCACGAAAAAGTTCCTTGATGAACAGAAACTTGAATACAAAAATGTAACTGTCTGGGCCACACCCAGACGCCTTGCTGTTTATATAGACGGCCTTGTTGAAAAGACAAAAGAGGAAACCATTGAAGTAATGGGGCCTCCCGTCAAAATAGCCAAAGATGAAAACGGCGAATTTACAAAGGTAGGACTTGGCTTTGCCAACACCCAGGGAATTAAAGCTGAGAACCTCCAGATAAAAAACACTCCTAAGGGCGACTATTACTACATCACCAAACAAACCGGCGGCCAGCTAACAGAAAAAGTATTGCCGGAAATATTCACAAAAATCATTACCAAAATTTATTTCCCCAAAACTATGGTGTGGAATGAATCAAAATTCAAGTTTGTCAGGCCTATAAAAAGCATTATCGCGCTTCATGGAGCTAAACCGGTAAAACTTACAATAGCAGGAATAAAATCAGGCGTTCACACTTACGGGCTTTACATAAAATCATCAAAAAAACTCAAGGTTGCCCTGCCTGAAAAATATACAAGCATTTTGAGGGATAATTACGTTATTGTTGACCAACAAATAAGGAAAGGAAATATACTGAGCACTGCCAACCAGGCAATTAAAAAAATAGGCGGTAAAGTAGAATTTGATGAAAAGCTCCTTGAAGAGATAACATATTTAGTGGAACACCCCACAGCTGTCCTTTGTGAATTCGATAAAAATTTCCTAAAACTACCCGAAATAGTCATTATCACTTGCCTGGAAAAGAAACAAAAATTCTTCCCGGTTATGGACAAGAACGGAAAACTTAGCAATTATTTTATAGGTATCAGGAACGGCGCATCGGAACACCAGGAGATTGTTAAGGAAGGCTACGAGAAAGTGGCGTCAGCGCGGCTTAAAGACGCAGAATTCTTCTATGAACAGGATTTGAAAGAAAAGCTTGAAACCAAAACAGAAAAACTCAAAGGCATAATATTCCAGCAGAAACTTGGTACAGTGTACGAAAAAATACAGCGGATAGAAAAACTTTCCAGTCAGATCGGCCAGTGGCTTAACCTAGACCCGGTGCAAAAAAGAGAAATCAGCCGCACGGTAATGCTGTGCAAAAATGATTTATTAACTTCTATAGTATTTGAATATGCCGAGCTTCAGGGTGTTATCGGCGCAATTTACGCAGAAAAAAACGGCGAACCTGAAAATGTCTATAGCGCAATTGAACAACATTACTGGCCTTTATCAGCCCAGGGCAAACTTCCAAAAACAATAACGGGCGCTGTGGTTTCCATTTCAGACAAGATTGACACGATTGCAGGCAATTTTGCCGTAGGGCTTATTCCTACAGGCTCAGCAGACCCCTATGGATTAAGACGCCAGGCGATAGGAATAGTCAGGATTCTTATTGAAAAGAAAATCCAGATTCCGCTGAAAGAATTAATACAGAAAGCTATAGCATGCCTTCCGGGTTCAATTACAGGAAGCCAGCCGAAGCTTTTGGATATAACACTGGATTTTTTCCGCCAACGCTTAGAAGTAATTTTTGAAGAAAAAGGTTACAAAATAGACGAAATCAGGTCGGTTTTAAGCAAGGATTTTAACAATTTAATTGAAGTTCAGGAAAAACTGGATGCTATTAAAGAAATCCGGAAACTTCCTGACTTTGAACCTTTGGCGGCAGGATTTAAAAGAGCATCTAATATTTTAAGGCAGGCCCAGCAAAAGAACTTGCCTGTTAATGTTAATCAATTGTCTGCCGATAAATTAATGGAACAGGAAGAAAAGGATCTCTACCAAAGCCTTGAAAGAGTAAAAAAGGAAATTCAGCAGTTTATTGATAAGAAGGAATATTTGGAAGTTTTAAAGATACTTGTAACCTTGAGGGAACCGATAGATAAGTTTTTCGATAAGGTTATGGTAATGGCACCCGATACAACTTTACGCGATAACCGCCTTGCTCTCTTGCAGGAAACAGTAAACCTCTTTCTAAACGTTTCTGACCTCTCCCAACTGCAATAATCGCCCCAGGCCGTTTAAAATTTCATTCCTAACGAAAAATAATGGTTGCCGGGTGACTGGCTGAAATTTGAATTAAATAATCACGAGATGTCCCCTATTTGCCAGATAGACGTAAAAAATGCCAAAAAAGTTCCCCAATATTTTTAATGGGCTTGTAATTCTAAACGGAGGATATTGAAAACGTGGTTTGCGGAGCGTTCTTTGATTTCTAGGCGTGTGCCTATGAAGTGCACCGTTTCAGTTTTATTTTTTTTGGGAGTAACCAGGGCAAAACAGACCGTTCCTACCGGTTTTTCGGGAGTCCCTCCCGAAGGGCCGGCAATTCCGCTGATCGCGACAGCGTAATCGCTTTTGGTGAGCGCTTTCGCGCCTTTTGCCATTTCCAGCGCAGTGGGCTCGGAAACAGCACCATTTTTATCAATTACCTCAGGATTTACTTTGAGTATTTCAATTTTTGAGTGGTTTGAGTAAGAAACTATCCCGCCCTGAAAAAAAAGCGAACTACCGGGAATATTTGTCAGCCGGTTTGCTATAAGCCCGCCTGTGCAGGATTCTGCAACGGAAAGAGTACTTTTATGTTTAATGAGCAGGTCTCCAACAATACTTTCTAAAGTTTGAGCATCCTCACCGTAAATATAATCTTTGAGCACCCTATAGAACTCTGCTTTTATGCTGTGCATAATTTCATCCACTAACATTGAATCAGTGCCCGTGACAGTAGTTTTTATGTTTACTCCGGATAAATGGGCAAGAATGGTAAAGGATACGGAGCCATCTTCAAGTTTGCGCTCCGTTTCAATGATAGGTTTTATTATTTCATTTACTTTTGATTCCCCAAGCCCGAAAATATGAATAGTTTTTGATTTCGCAATAATCCCGCAATATTTATTTTTCAAAAGAGGCGCTAAGAAGGATTCAAACATTGTGTGCATTTCTTTCGGCGGGCCGGGAAGAATCACAATAAGTTTGTTATTGTGTTCCAAAAATTGCCCGGGGGCCGTGCCGAACTTGTTCTCTATTGTTTTTGCACCTTCAATAAGGTAAGCCTGATTTTCATTCCCCTTAAGCGAGAATTTGTAGCCCCTGGAAGCCATGTACTGTTCCAGTTTTTTAAGCAACTCTTCGTTGCGTATAAGTTTTTTATTTAATGCTTTTGCAGCGGCTTCTCTGGTAAGGTCGTCAAAAGTGGGCCCGAGCCCGCCGGTAATTATTGTAATATCGGCTTTGACGAAGGCATCTTTAAAAGTTGCTGTCATTTCTTCAAGATCATCAGGAATGGTTCTTGCGGAATTCAATTGCAGGCCGATATCACTGAGATGTTCTCCGATATAAGCGATATGGGAGTTTAGTTTACCATAGAGAAGTTCATGCCCTACACAGATAAGTTCAATACGCATATTTTAGTGAAAGAAACCTACTTTTTTTTCTTCTACTGCTTGAGGTGTTTTTATCTCGCCGAATTGCAGTTCATATTTTTTTATGTTGTCATTAATTGCCAAAAGCAGGCGTTTCATATGCTGGGGCGAAGTTATTATTCTTGACCTTATTTTTGCTTTTGGCGCCTGGGGCTGGACAAAGATAAAATCGAACACAAATTCGGTTTCATTATGGGATATTAACGCTAAGTTACAATAAATCCCCTGCGCAGTCTGGTCATCTACTTCAATCTGAATCTGTTTTGTCTCAAGTGACGGTTGATTTTGTTCGGCCATTTTTTTTCCCCTTTAACACCCAATGTTACTCGCTTGGAAGAGTATTGAGTGTATTCTCCTTGTAAATACCTCTATAGTTTTATCGCTTTCAATATTTTTTCAAGTTTTGCTTCCACAACTGTAGGCTGTTTTATCGATTTTATTGCTCTTTCAGGGTCTTTAAGCCCGTGTCCGGTCAAAATGCAAATAGCGGTTTTTCCGTTTTCCTTTTTTAATTTAGCAGAATATTTTATAAGCCCTGCCAAAGAGGCCGCGCTTGCAGGTTCGGCAAACACGCCTTCCAATCCGGCTAAAAGTTTATAAGCATTTATAATTTCGGTATCTGTTACGGTATCGATAACACCTTTGGATTCGTCTCTCGCGGCTTCTGCCTGTTTCCAGCTGGCCGGGTTGCCTATCTTTATTGCGGTTGCAAGGGTTTTCGGGTGCTTGATGGGTTTTCCTAAAACTATCGGCGCTGAGCCTTTTGCCTGAAACCCCATCATGCGCGGCAATTTGAGATTTGAAATTTGAAATTGTTGATATTCTTTATACCCTTTCCAATAAGCTGTAATATTTCCCGCGTTTCCTACGGGCATGAACTGGTAATCGGGAGCGTCTCCCAAAAATTCTATAATTTCAAATGATCCGGTTTTCTGGCCTTCAATTCTATACGGGTTTATTGAATTGACAACTGTTACCGGGTAGGTTTCGCTGATTTTTTTAACAAGGGTGAGAGCTTCGTCAAAGTTGCCTTTAATGGCGATAACTTTGGCACCATGCATCATTGCCTGCGATAGTTTTCCAAGAGCAATTGAGCCCTCCGGTATAATTACGATACATTTGATGCCGGCTTTGGCGGAATAAGCGGCTGCGCTGGCTGAAGTATTGCCGGTAGAAGCGCAAATGACCGCGTTTGCTTTTTCTTCCACAGCTTTTGAAATGGCCATAGTCATACCGCGGTCTTTAAATGAGCCGGTTGGATTAAAACCCTCACACTTCAAGTAAATCTTTAAGTCCAGTTTCAAGTGTGATTCTATGTTTTTTGCCCTTAAAAGAGGAGTATTCCCTTCATACAAAGTTATAATCGGGGTTTTATCGGTTACCGGGAGGTATTTCTTGTAGCGTTCTATAACGCCTTTATACATATCAGTCTGCGCCTTCAAAAGCTTCTTTTATTCCGCCGCTGGTTGGTGCTTTAACCGCAACGTTTGCTGTTTTTACATATTTTTTCACTATTTCAGCGCTATTTTTTACGTTCAATTTGTCGAAATAAAATACAAATTTTTCCTCCAACGCTTCAGTAATTGTATCCCTTGCGCTTTGAGGAAGCGACCAAATGGCTTTTTTGAACGGGCCGTTGGCTTTTTTACGTGTTTTATAAAGGAACTGCTGGTCGGTATCAGTTGATTTTCTTTCAGCGGCGCAATTCTTAACGCACCATTCATTGATTTCTTTTTTAAGGCTTTCCGGAAAAGCAGGGCTGTCAAAAATCATGTTCTGGAATTCTGTTGCCAGGTGGATTTCCGAAGTCTCGACTTTTGAAAACTTATCAAACAAATCAGCCGGAAGAGTGGAAGCTCCGTGCTGTACACAGCCGGAAATCTTGTATTCATCGCGGGCAATTTTGCCTAATTTTTCAAGGACATTAAAATCAAGTTTTACCGAGGCTATGCTTCCGTCTGGAAGAGGTACTCCGCCGTGCGAAGTTCCGGTTTGAACTGCTATTTTCGAAATCCCTGATATTTTTCCGATCTCTTTCAAATAGCCGTTCAAATAAGCGCGCATCTCGGCTTCATTTGAATTTGATCCGCCTATTTCGCCGATTTCCCCGCCGAGCATTACATCAATGCCTTCGGGCTGAATACTTCTGGTGAATTTTGTTAATTCAGCGGCAACATCAAAATTGGGTTTCTGTTGTTCATCTATCGATGTTTTCGAAAGATCTACAAGAGTTGATGTATCAAGGTCAATGTTGAAAAATCCTGCTTCAATTGATTCCTGAAGAAGGTCTTTTGCGCCTTTCATTTCTTTTGCCGCATCTTCTTTATATTTTTTACCGTTTACCTGGTAATGGTCGCCTTGGACGAATATTGGGTTAGGATAATTTTCTTTTATTGCGGCAGCCAGCATTGCCGCTGCAAATTCAGAAGGCCTCTGGTCAGTATAGCCGGATTCTGAACGGGCTATTTCAAAAATAAAAAGGCCGACATTTGCTTTCTTGGCCGCTCTGAAGACTGCTCTTGCGAAATCGTAGCTGAGCTGCCTTACGTTTATCGCCGGAACTGTAAAACCTTTTATTTTTCCTTCGCCGCGGGCTTTGTAAACCTCAAATATTGAAGCCGGTCCGTTTCCCAGCTTTTGTCCTAAAAGCCTGATAATGAATCTGGACATATTGCGTACTTCTTCGCTGGGCGAAAATGCCGAGTTCCAGACCAGTTCGTCTATCAGTTCGCTTCTTAATTTTTTATCATTAAGAATTTCAACAGCTGAACCGTCTTTGCTAAATTTGATTGTGTCTTTGATGCTGTCTATCAAAGATTTTTTGTCTGCATGCTCTTTCATTAGTTAATCCTCCTTCTTGGATTTTTTATTTTCCGTAAAATTGCCTATGGAGCGGTACTTTTTATATCTTGCCTTGAGTAATTCCGGAATTTTCATTTTTTTAAGGGCTGATAAATTTTTGATAAAAGCTTTTTTCATATTTTCTGCAGTCAGATTGATATCCTTATTGGCTCCACCGAGAGGTTCAGTGACAATCTCATCTATTACTTTAAGTTTTAATAAGTCCGGCGCGGTGATTTTCATGGCTTCTGCAGCCTCTGCGTATTTTGTGGCATCATGAAATAAAATGCTCGCGCAGCCTTCAGGGCTTATAACAGAATAGTAAGCATTTTCAAGCATAAGAATCTTATCAGTTACGCCGATACCTAACGCTCCCCCTGAACCGCCTTCCCCGATGACAATGCAGATTATCGGTGTTTCAACAATGGACATTTCCCTGAGGTTTCTTGCTATTGCTTCGCCCTGGCCCCTTTCTTCCGCTCCTATACCCGGATAAGCTCCCATAGTATCAATGAAAGAAATGACAGGCCTGTTAAATTTTTCTGCCAATTTCATAATACGCAATGCTTTCCTGTAACCTTCAGGGTGCATGGATCCGAAGTTACGTTCCATGTTTTCCTGCAGGGTTCTGCCTTTTTGCTGGGCTAATATGGCAACGGGTTCGCCGTCGAGCAGTGCGAAGCCGGCAATAAGCGCCTTATCATCGGAAAAGTTTCTATCGCCGTGCAGTTCTGTAAAATCCGTAAAAATAAGGTTGATATAATCCAGGCTGTAAGGCCTTTTAGGATGGCGGGCAAATTTTACCCGCTGCGCGGGAATCAGGTTTGAATAAATGTCGTGCTTTAGAGTATGGCATTTTTCTTCCAGGGTTTTTATTTCGGCGTTAACGTTTACCTGGGGAATACCGTCTTTGTTCGCCGGATTGTTTGAAATTTTTTTAAGTTCGGCAATTCTATTTTCAAGTTCAACTATAGGCTGTTCGAAATCTAATCCCTGGAATTCTTCTGCCATAATTTAAATTTTCCTTTGTTGGACTGCCGTTTAAAATTTGGTTTGGTAATTGATTTCGACAAACCTGTCGATATCAATCTTCCTTGGTGACGCAAGGTCCCTGAACGAAAAATCTATATAAATATCTTCAGTGGGATAAAGCCTTATGGCGGCATTGAGCCTGGTATCATCATAATATTTGAGGAGATTATCAAACTCAACAATAAAAGCCATTATCTTTTGTTCGTTATCTATTAAGGAATAATCGAAACCGGTAAAACCATAAACATTAGCTACATCCCTGTTATTTTCTGTTGAAAAGTTTACGTTGGTTCCCAGATGAAACATTAGATTATCTGTAAATATTTCAGTGTCTGTTACAAGGAAAACTCCCTTTTCCCTATAACTGTATAAGCCATTGCCGTCATTATACATGTATCCCTGACCGTCATAGCCAAGCGCTATCGCGGGAAAATTCTTCGAGCCGTCAAAGATGCGGAATTTAAGGTTGAGAGTGGGTTTGCGGGGCTGAGGGTTCTCATTTCCGATAAGTTTATCTATATCCCAGGAAAATCCGATATTCAATTTTCTGAATACTCCGAAATCAATCCGGGGTATTACGCCCCCTCCGCGGTATAGGCGGAAATTCAAATTCATTGAGTAGTAATCAATTATCCCGGCTGTAGGCGTATCAACAAGCTTGATTGTGGAAGCAAACAAACTTCCTGTCTGCAGGGTAATCAAGCAAGCTAAAAAAAAGCCTAAAAAGAATACTGGTTTATTATTTACTTTTTTGTTGTTGTTTTTTTTCAACTGGTGTAGTTTTCCCTTCCGCTGGTTTTGTTATTGCTTTTTCAAGAACAGGAAGTACCTTCCTGTGCAAAGAGCAAATTAACCGAAATAACAACTATAAAAATCGAAAAAATCAATGACCTTTTCAATGACCTTTTAACCATTTTAATACTTCCGTGATACTTAAAATAATTGAATAATTATATCCATTTTAAGGAAGCTTGTCAAACCCCCACCTCTATCAAACTATGAAGCTGTTTTACCTGAGTTGGCGTGCCGATTACAATTAAGGTATCACCGGAATTAAGTTTATAGTTTTGTTTAGGGTTATAGATAAATTTTTCAGTTTTACTTTCCCTTATTGCAATTACGATCAGTCCGACTTTTTCGTTTATATTGCAATCAGAAAGCGCTTTTCCTGTCAGCGGCGATTTGTCGGAAATTGTTTCTTCTTCGATGCGCAGGGGTTCATTATCAACTGTCTGGTAAAGCATCCGGTCAAGAAAAGAAACCACCGTAGGCCTTAGAGCTGCGGATGCGATTCTCATGCCTCCTATTAAGTTTGTTGATATAACTTCGTCCGCGCCGGCTTTCTGCAACTTTGCAACACTTTCCCGTTCTTTTGCCTGGGTAACTATTTTGAGGTTGGGGTTAAACCCTTTTGCTGAAAGTACCACAAAAAGATTATCTTTGTCTTCCTGCAATATGGAAACCAGGCCGGCAGCGTTTTCTATGCCTGCTGTTTGAAGAGTTCTATCTTCTTCAGGGTTGCCGTAAATTAATAGTATGCTCTCGTTCAGTTTCTCGGCAATATGTTTGTTGTTTGTAATAACTACTACGTCCTGTTTGGTTTTTACAAATTCTTCTATTGCATATTCGCCGGTTTCACTGTCTACACAGATAATATAATGGTTTTTCAGCGCTTTTATTGCTTTTTCCATTTTACGCCTCCTCATAAGGCCGGTTAGTTCGCCTTCAATTAGAAATGACATGCCGGTGGTAAATACATAGGTTAAAATTCCGATGCCTGTTAAAATAAGAAAAATGGTGAATATCCTGCCTTGGGTTGTAAGCGGGTTAGTTTCGCCGTAGCCTACAGTGGCAAGAGTAATAACAGTCATAAAAAGCGAGTCAAGGAACTTCCAGTGTTCTATGACCATATAACCGAAAGTGCCTACAAAAAAAACAATTACCATTAACATGAAGGATACAAGGATTCTTTTTGGGATGTCTTTAAAAATGTTCATCACATTTTCTCCGGGGCAGTGATAGCAAGCAAAGAAAGCCCATTTTTTAATGTAATTTTTATTGATTTTATTAATGCGATCCTGGCCCGGGTTTGTTCTGGATCCTGGGTAACTACGCGGTGAGTGTCGTAATATCTGTGAAATAACCCGGCAAAATCAAGCAAATAGGTTGCCAGGTAATGGGGCGACAGATTTTTTATGCATCTGTGCAGTACGTCGGGGTACAAAGTTATTTTTTTAATAATCTGGTGCTCGAGATTTTCTTTCAAAAGGCTATAGTCAATTTTAGATACAGCAGAGATTGATTGGGTTTTTTCCGCTTCTCTCAGGATTCCGCAGCAGCGCGTGTGGGCGTATTGAATATAAAATATCGGATTTTCATTTGCTTTCTTTTTTGCCAGTTCCAGGTCAAATTCCAGGTGTGTGCCTGGAGTTTTTGTAGAGAGGAAGTATCTGGCGGCATCCGTTCCTATTTCTTCCCGCACTTCACGCAGGGTCACAAATTCCCCCGCTCTTGTTGACATCCTGACCCTTTCGCCGTTTCTTGAAAGAGATACAAGCTGGTAGAGCAATACTTCCACATCTTCCGGTTTATGCCCGATAGATAACATGGCGGATTTAATTCTTGGAACATACCCGTGATGGTCACAGCCCCAGATATTCAGTAGTTTTTTATAGCCTCTTTCAAATTTGTACCAGTGATAAGCTATATCCGCGCCGAAATAAGTGTACCTGCCGTCCTGTTTTTGGATAACGCGGTCCTTCTCATCTATTGAATCTTCGGTTTTGAACCAGAGAGCGGAATCTTTTTCAAACAAAAATCCGTCTTTATGGAGGCCTTCAACCACTTTTTTGACTATGCCTTTATTATGCAGCTCTGACTCATACTGCCAGGAATCAAACTCAACTTTAAATTCTGCTAGGTCGCTTCTTATATCCTTCAATATTTCAGTAACCGCAAATTCCTTGATAACAGAAATTTCCGGTATTTTATCCCGGTATTCTTCAAGCAGCTTTTTTGCAATTTCCGCGATGTAGGTTCCCTTATATAGTTTTTCTGTGCTGATTGATGAAACATCTTCGCTTTTGATTATTTTTGCCTGCAGTTCAACGGATTGCGCCAGAAAATTCATCTGGACGCCTACATCGTTTACGTAATATTCTTTCAGGATTTTAAAACCTAACTGGGTGTATATTCTGGCAAGAGCGTCTCCTATTACAGCGCCCCTGCCGTGGCCGATATGCAGAGGGCCTGTGGGGTTGCTTGAAACAAAATCAATTAGTACCGGGTTGCCGTCGTATAAATCAATTTCAGGGTATTTGTCCCCTTGGGCCAGGACTTTTTCAAGTTCACTCTCAAGAAGTTCTTTTGAAATATGAAAATTCAGGAAACCCGGAGGAACAAATTCTATTTTAGAAAAATACGGCGCTTTCTCAAGTTTTTTTATAATTCCTTCAGAAAGCGTTTTTGGGTTGGTTTTTTCTTTTTTTGCCAGCAGAAGGACTACGTTTGTTGAAAGGTCAGCATTGAAGTTCTGAGGAGGTTCTTCCAGGCTGAATTCAAAATCGTTTTCTAATTCAAGCAGTTCGTAAATATTATTTCTTATTTCTTGAACGAAAGTTTTCTTGCTTTGTGCCATACATTTTCCAGTGAGTAGAATTCCCGCGCTTCTTTTGTCATTACGTGCACAACCACGCTGCCGTAATCTATTATCTGCCAGCTTGGAGATGAATCCTTCATTTCCTGGCGCGATAGCTGAAGAAGGCCTTTTTGCTTAAAGTTTTTTTTGATTGAGTCAATTACTGCGTCCATTTGAACGCTTGATTCTACGGTGCCGATCACAAAATAGTCAGCGATCGCGGTAAGTTTGCTGATGTTTAGCAATACAATATCTTTGGTTTTTTTGGCCCACATTAATTTTGCGGATTCTTTCGCTATACTCAGCGGTGTAGTTTTCTTGATCATAGTTCTCCTTAAAATTTGACGCTTCCCGTTCTGTTTCTTTCTAATCTTTCTTTTGCCAGCCTTTCTTCCTGGTTTTTAATATTCTCTATAGCATCAACAAGTTGTAAAGAGACTGAATTGAGCAGGTCGCAGGTTGTATGCTGATAAGTTACTTCTTTAGCAGTATTGCCCAGTAAAATAAACCCAAGGAGATTTTTTTTAAAAAGCGGAGAGATTACAGCGGATTTTACATTTGTAATTTCTTTGTCAATAATCCCTTTTATTTCTTTTTCTTTATTTGTGATGGCTATCGCTTCGGTTTTACCGGCAAGAAATGTGGAGAGCGGATGTTTGCCGGGGATGGCAGTTTTTTGGATGTTTTCCGGGAAAGTTCCATAAGGCTCATAGTCCCCAGCAAATTCATTCCAGAAAAAAAGAGATCCTGTATTAACATCCGGGACTGATAAACACAAATGTTTAATGATTTCCTGGCAAAATTCCGGAAGCGGAAGGCTTTTAATCATCATTTTACCGATTTCATAAATAGTTGCCAGTTCCCGGCTGGTTTGCTCTAATCTTCCCAGCGTCAAGAAAAGAAGCGTTTCAAGCATTTTCTGGGTTCCTGCCGGGTCTGAAGAAAGTAATTTCTTAAAAGCATCAATAGATATTCTGTAATAAAGAAGCCTTGTTTTTGCTTTTACTGATGCAGTCCTGGACTGAGCGCTGAAAAGGCTCATTTCACCGAAGATGTTTTTATCGTTTATTACAGAAAGAACTTTTTCTGTCTCTTCTGAAAGTTTTTTTATGACTATGGCTTCGCCTTCTTCAATAATGTAAAGATGAGCTGATGCCGAGCCTTCAGAAAAAATAGTTTCGTCCGGTTGTGCTTCCTTATACTCCATCATTTCCGCAAGTTTGTTGGAAAAATCCTGCGAAAAGTTACTCAATGCCGGAATAGTTTTAATAAATTTCAATTTATCCGAAGTATTAGTGTGCTGCATAGGAACCCGGCCCTCCCGTAGCCATTACTGTTTTTCCGCCGCTGCGCACATAATCGGGGTTTGCGGCTTTTGCTGCTGCATCTTCCGTAGATACTCTACCAGCCTGGACAAGAGCTATCAGCGCTTTATCCATGCTTATCATACCGAATTTCATGCCGGTGTCTATGGCATTATAAATCTGGTGTGTTTTTCCTTCACGGATAAGGTTGGCAATAGCCGGGGTTACCGTCATTATTTCCCTCGCCGCGGCTCTCCCGGGCATGTCGCACCGCGGAACAAGTATTTGTGATACAACGGCTTTTAGAGTGGACGCCAGCTGCACGCGCACCTGTTGCTGCTGATGCGGAGGAAACACGTCTATAACGCGGTCAACGGTTTGGGCGGCATCCTGGGTATGAAGCGTTGCAAAAACCAGATGCCCTGTTTCAGCCATTGTAATAGCAGCGCCGATTGTTTCCAAATCACGCATTTCGCCGACAAGAAGAACGTCAGGGTCCTGGCGTAAAGCATATTTCAAAGCGGTGGCAAATGATTTAGTGTGCTGGCCGATTTCCCTCTGCCTGACGATACTGCTTTTATGTTCGTAAACGAATTCAATCGGATCTTCAACGGTTATTATATTGTGTTTGTGCTTTGTATTGATTAAGTTTAAAAGGCAGGCAAGTGTTGTTGATTTTCCTGAACCTGTAGGGCCGGTGACAAGCACAAGTCCTTTCGGCAGGTCTGCAAGGGACGTGATCTGCGTAGGCAATTCTATTTCTTCCGGAGTAGGGATTACCGTAGGGATAACGCGCAGAACCGCTTCAACCCCGTTTTTCTGCAGGAATACGTTTACCCTGAATCTGGCAACTTTCGGGACGATGGTTGAAGAATCAAGTTCCCCGGATTCTTCAAATTTTCCGCGCTGGTCTTCAAATAAAATCGAGTAAATAATCCGTTTGCTTTCATCCGGCGTTAATACAGGGAATTCATCCAAAGACTGGATTTCGCCCCGGATTCTTACCATTGGCGGCTTGCCAACCACAACGTGAATGTCGCTTGCTTTTTTGTCAACTGCTGCTTTCAGGATTTCTACCATCTCAGCCATACTTTTTTACCCCCATTTACTGATATTCCTGCTTGTTTTTTATTTTATAATCTTTGCCGATATATACGGAAATGTCTACCAGTCGTTTAGAATCGTAGCGTGTAAAAATTTCTTCGGTTTCCATCAGATTGGCAATATTCTGGGCAGCTTTCAGGTTTCCTACCCGGTCTACAATTATAGTTTTCAAGGATTTTGTCGGGCAATTTTGGTAATTGATAACATCAAACCCTGAGTCTCTCAATTTCCTTGATACTTCCAGGGCTATCCCGGGGTAGCTGGAAGCATTTAACACTTCAACAATAATTTTTGCCTGGTCGTATTCAACGCCTGAACCATAAATAAGGCCCAGTACTTTATTGATTTCTACGGGGTCAGCCATCCAATAATTGTAAAAAGGTTTTCCGGGAAGCTGGGCTTTACGGATATTGTCGAAATCAACTTTTTTAAGCTCAAGCATCATAGTTAAAATATCGTAAATGCCTAAATTCGTATGGGGTGATTCCATTATACACTTCAATAATCTGGGAATGCGCAGAATTATTGTCGGACTCTTGAAGCGGTTAACCAGGGCTTCTACGAACCTTTGCTGTCGGTAGATCCTGCCGATATCTCCGGCGTTGGAGCGAAACCTTACATATTCCAAAGCGCCCATATTCTTGTATTCTTTTTTTGTAGTAAGGTCGACAGCTGAACTGCCGTATAAAAGCCAGGGGCCTGGCGTGAAATTTATATGCAGGTTTCCCGCCTGGTCGTCATATTTCATTGGGTCATCAATTTCTATCTTAATGCCGCCTACAGCGTCAATAAGTTTTCTGAAAGCATTATAATCCACCTGGAAATAGTAAGGTATTTCAACCCGGTTTAAAAATATTATCGCCACAACTTTACGCAAGGCTTCAAGAGAGGAATAATGGTTTTTCTCCCTTTTAAAATAATACGCATAAACCTCGTTTATCCTGTTTACATTGAGGCCGGGCACGGAGATTTTCGTGTCCCTGGGAATTGAGATAATATCAATGAAGTTACTGCGCGGATTGTAGGAAACAAAAATAAGCGTATCAGAATGCAGGGAATGGTCAACGTAGTCGGTGCCGACAACAATAAAATTAATGTTCTTTTTAGCTGTTATGCGGGATACAACGTTGCTTCTCCAGGATAAAAATATTGTAATTACAACGATGGAAGCGGCGACAATTAAAGTTATTTGTTTTAGAGTGAGTTTTTTTAGTTTATCGTGCATGGGGTACACTTATTCCTGATATAAATTATTTTTGGAAATATATTTTCTCACAGATTCAGGCGTTAAGTAACGCAGGGAAACATTTCTGCTTAAATAGCCCCGGAGCAGGGTGCTGGAAATATCTATAAAAGGTATATAGAAAAATTTTACTTTGTTTTTTACCTTATCAGGTATCTTGCTGACTGAAAAATTTGGTTTCAAACCAACAAGGAATTTACATTCATCCAGGATGTTTTCGCCCTTTTCCCAGGTATTAATTTCCAGCAATAGTTCAAGGCCCATAATAAAGTACAGCTCATCTTTTGGGTACAAATTTTTAAAATACTGGATTGTATCAAAAGTATAGGTTAGGTCAGTTTTTCGGAGTTCATAATCGCTGACAGAAAAATATGGGTTATCCTCAATGGCTATTTTTACCATTTTCAGCCGGTGTTCCTTTGATGCAATAGGAATGCCCGGTTTGTGCGGAGGTTTCCCGGAAGGAATTAATATAACTTTATCCAGCCCGAAATAGGATCTCGCCGATTCTGCAATAATCAGGTGCCCGTGATGTATAGGATTAAATGTCCCGCCGAATAACCCGATTTTCATTCTCTTATTTGTCCTGTTCCGCGAACAATATACTTTGTTGAGGTTAGTTCGTTCAAGCCCATGGTGCCCCGGGCGTGAAGTTTTTGCGTAGATATCCCCATTTCTGACCCTAATCCAAAGACACTGCCATCGTGCAGGCGTGTTGAAGCGTTGTGCAAAACAGCGGAAGAATCAACTTCGTTTAGGAATTTTTCTGCCTCATTTATGTCCTGTGTGATTATTGAATCAGTATGGCCTGAACCGTATGTATTGATATGCTTTATTGCTTCTTCGATGGAACCAACAATTTTTACGGCAAGTATCAGGTCATGAAACTCCGTGGACCAATCTTTACTTGCGGCTGTTTTTATATTTTTGAGGATTTTCTTCGTATTTGCACATCCCCGAATTTGTACTCCTGTTTTTTGCAGTAATCGGCCTAATTCCGGAAGCACGGCGCCGGCAATGTCTTTATGTACCAGAAGGGTTTCGGTTGCGTTGCACACGCCCGGCCGCTGAACTTTGGCGTTGTAAACAATTTTTACGGCCATGTCGCTATCAGCGGATTTGTCAATATAAGTGGCACATAAACCCCTGCCGTGCGACAAAACAGGCACGCAGGATTGTTCGCGGATTTCGTTGACCATTTTCTCCCCGCCGCGCGGGATTACCAGGTCTATTAAAGTATCCATTTTTATCAGCCTGTAAATTATTTTCCTGTCGGTGGAATCAATGAAAAATACCGCATTTTCCGGCAAGCCTGTTTCTTTAAGCGCCTGCTTAATTATTTTTGAGAGCAGTCTGTTTGAATTTATCGCTTCACTGCCGCCGCGTAAAATTACCGCATTGCCTGATTTGAGGCATAACGCCGTGGAATCTATTGTTACATTCGGCCTGGATTCGTAAATCATGCATATTACTCCGATAGGCACTTTTATTTTTTGCAGTTTTATTCCTGACGGCCTTGTTTGTTCTGATATAACCGTGCCAACCGGATCGGGAAGGGCAATTACATCTTTCACGCCCTTAGACATTTCATTTATTCTATTCTCATTGAGGGTAAGCCTGTCCATAAGCGCTTCGGAAAGTTTGTTTTTTTTTGCGTTAGCAACATCCTTAAGGTTTTCTTTTATTATCGCGTCTTTTTTTTCAATAATAAGTTCAGCTGCCCTGGTTAAAGCTTTGTTTTTAAGTTCTGTAGAAACATTGGCTAGTTTTCGGGAGGCTGTTTTTACAGCTTGAACAAGTTTTAAAAGTTGTTTATCAGTCATTTTTATTTTTTATAAAAGGCAGTAAACCGCCGGCAAAAATTAATTCCTTCTCCCGTTGGTCAAAGGTATATTTTACCTTGAATACAAGGTTTTTTGTTTTATTGAAAATTTTTAAAGGAAGATCCTGTTTAATGGAATTAATAATATCCTCCATTTCAAATTCGTCACCCTGGATAATGTTATCATAATCTACTGGATTTTTAAAAACAAGAGGAATAACGCCGAAATTTATCAGGTTTGACCTGTGTATTCTGGCAAAGGATTTTGCAAGCACGGCGGAAACGCCTAAATACCTTAAAACTATCGCCGCATGCTCGCGGGAAGAGCCCTGCCCATAATTTTCCCCGGCAATAATTATGTTTGTCTTTCCGGTTTGGAGAAGGCCTTTTGCCCTTTTAGGAAATAATTCATCAACTCTGGTTAAAGTATACTCGGATATCGCCGGTATATTTGACCTTAGAGGCAATATCTTTGCGCCTGCCGGCAGAATATCGTCGGTTGAAATATTGTCGCCCAATTTAATAGCAACAGAGCATAAAATTTTATCTTTAAGCGGCGTGAATTCAGGCAATGGTTTAATATTCGGGCCGCGGACAATTTCCACTTTTTTTGTTTTATCATAGGATGGGTAGATAAAATTTGATTTTATTTCCTGTTTTCCCGCAGGGGATATTTCCAGCTCAGGGAATTTGCCCAGTTCTCTCGGGTCGGTTATTGAACCAAAAATTGCGCTTGCAACCGCTGTTTCAGGGCTGCAAAGATAAATGGATGCGCTTTTTGTGCCGCTTCTGCCAGCAAAATTTCTGTTAAAAGTGCGCAGAGAAACACTGTTGGTTGAAGGAGCACTGCCCATACCGATACAAGGGCCGCAGGTTGCTTCAAGTATCCTTGCCCGCGATTTTACAAGTGATTCTAACGCTCCTGAAGCAGAAAGCATGGACATAACCTGTTTTGAGCCGGGTGAAATTATAAAATCAACGTCATTGTGAATTTCTTTATTTTCAAGTAATTTTGCAACAAGCAACAAATCACGATAGCTTGAGTTTGTGCAGGAACCGATACAAACCTGGTCAACTTTTATATTTGCAACTTCAGATACCTTTTTAACTGCATCAGGGCTGTGAGGACAGGCAATTAAAGGTTCCAGTTTATTCAAGTCTATTTCGACTGTTTCGCTGTATTTTGCATCTTTATCTGCAGAGAGTTTCTTCCACTGTTTTGCGCGCCACTGCCGGGTTAAAAATTGTTTTGTTATTTCATCAGACGGAAATATTGATGTAGTCAGGCCCAGCTCAGCGCCCATATTGGTGATTGTTGAGCGCTCGGGAACTGATAAATATTTAAGGGCATCCCCGGAATATTCATAAATTTTATTTACCCCGCCTTTTACTGTGAACATCCTGAGCAGTTCAAGGATAATATCTTTAGCGCTTACCCAGGGTTTAAGCCTGCCCTTAAGCACTATATTAACAACTTCAGGCATAGTAATGAAATAGGACTCTCCGGCAATTGCGCAGGCGATATCCAAGCCGCCTGCGCCGATAGCAATCATTCCTGTTGCGCCTGAGGTAGGTGTATGGCTGTCCGAGCCCAGTAGCGTTTCGCCGGGCGAGGCAAAATTTTCGAGATGCAACTGGTGGCAAATGCCGTTTCCCGGAGGAGAGAAGATAATCCCGTATTTTTGGGCTATAGATTTAAGATATCGGTGGTCATCGGAGTTTTCAAAGCCGGTTTGCAGGGTATTGTGGTCAACATAGGAAACTGAAAGCTTGGTTTTAATGTTCTTAATATCAAGGGTTTCAAGCTGTAGATATACTAGAGTTCCGGTAGCATCCTGGGTTAAAGTCTGGTCAATTTTAATGCCTACCTTCTCCCCTGGTACTAATTTGGCTTTTTTGTCAACTAAATGGCTGGAAATGATTTTTTCGGTTAGGTTCATAATAATTATAATTATACCATAAAAAAAGAGTAAAAAAAAGAGCCCTTAATATCTGTTTGCCACTATAGTTAGTGACTTTGTTAGATAGAAAAGACTCTTTTTATCCTGAGTTTGTCCTGAGTATTTTAGCAGATAAGTATTATCTTCTCACCATTTTAGCGCGAGAGACATCACCTTTCTTATCGATGAAATACAAATACCCTTTCGCTTTCTTCACGCCGACTTTAGCGACTTTTGTAGGTTTGCCACCTTTTTTGCCGCCTCTTGCCATTTTAGCGCGAGAAACATCACCTGCTTTGTCTACGAAATACAGGAATCCGTCCTCTTTTTTTACTCCAACTGCTACGACTTTTTCTGCCATGTAAACTCACCTCCTTTTGTTTTAGAATTTAAAAATAGTTTCCGAAATTACATTTTGAAACTATAACCAACAGCAATATTAAAAAGCGAACAGGCAGTGCCGCTGGTTGTAATATAATAGTATTTTATGGCGGCATCTATTGCCGGGCTTAATGAAGCGCCGGCTCCAGCGCAGATTCCAAAATCCGATTTGCTTAAAATCCCCGCTCCCGAAATCATGTAAATTCCTGCGCCGCCGGTAAGATACGGAGCGAAACTTCCTGACTGGTTGCCAACCGGATATTGAATTACGGCAAGTATAGGCATTGCAGTTGCAGAAACATTATATGAAACTGTCCCATATATTGGTTGAAAAGTCTGATAGTTGAAACCCGTTAATCCTGTAAGGCTGTAATTATAGCTATACAGCGGGATAGAGGCAAGTTCTATTCCTGCGGAATATGTTCCCTTATCCCACAATGCCTGAACTCCCCCATTCAATCCGCCTTTGGTCATTGTTCCGCCCAAACTAGAGACATCCGGTAATGACGGTGACATCAATGTGCCATAACCAAGGACTGGTTTTAATGTCCAGGCAAAAGCACCGCTGCAACTGCTCAAAACAACTACTGCTAACACCAACAATTTCTTCATTTTTTCTTCCCCCTCATTATTTTTTTACAAAAGAAAACTGTCTGTTTGCTTTATCAATCTCTTCCTGGGTAAACGGCTTGCCGTTCTCAGGGTAAACAAACATTTTCCCTTCGTAATTTTTTATAATTACGCCGCTTTTTGATTTGGAAATAAGATATTCCGGTCCGATCGGGACCTTCCCGCCGCCGCCCGGCGCGTCAATTACATAAGTTGGTACAGCATAGCCGGTAGTATGGCCTCTCAAAGAGTCAATAATTTTTATTCCGGCGCTTATATTAGTCCTGAAATGGGAAGTTCCTTTTGCTAAATCGCACTGATATATGTAATAAGGCCTTACCCGGATTTTCAAAAGTTCGTGCATAAGAGTCATTATTATCTGGGGTTTATCATTTATTCCCTTTAACAGTACACTCTGCGAACCTAAAGGAATACCCGAGTCTGAAAGCAGGTTGCAGGCTTTTTTTGATTCGGCTGTTATTTCTTTTGGATGATTAAAATGAATGCTTATATAGAGTGGCTGGTATTTTTTAAGCATTGAGCAGAGTTTTTCTGTGATTCTCTGCGGCAGTGTCACTGGCGCGCGGGTTCCAATCCTGATTACTTCGATAGTTTCAATTGAACGGAGGGTTTTCAGGAAATACTCAAGTTTTTCATCAGACAAAAGAAGCGGGTCCCCGCCAGAGATAAGTACGTCCCGTATTTCTTTATGTTCCTTTATATAGTTAACTGCCTGATGAAAGTTTGCTGTTGACATGCGAGTCTCACTGGAGCCTACAATACGCCTTCTGGTGCAATGCCTGCAGTAAGTTGCGCAGGTATCCGTTGCTAAAAGCAGAACCCGGTCAGGATAACGGTGAATCAATCCGGGGACAGGGCTGTCTTCTTCCTCTCCGCAAGGATCTGACATTTCATTGATGTTTGTTTTAAATTCCTGTAAAGAAGGTATGCACTGTTTTCTTAAAGGGCAGTTTGGGTCGTCTTTGCTTAGCAATGATGCAAAGTATGGTGTAATTGCCATTTTAAATATTTTGTTTGAATACTGAATTGCGCGTTTTTCTTCAACTGTCAGGTTAATAATTTTTTCCAGCTGACCTACAGTAGTTATTCTGTGCCTTAATTGCCAGAACCAGTCATTCAGGTTTGAGGGCCAACTTACGGGACTTGTGTCCGGAGGCTCGCAGTCTGTGTGAGGCATTATTACTCCTTGTCTTTTTTATCGAACAATTGTATCTGAGGTTCCAGCCCGGTAATTATTCTTTCTTTCAGCCAGTGATCGATAACTTCTTTTGAAAATCTATACTGCCTGCCAATACGGGATGCAGGAATTTTTTTTGTTCTTATTAGATTATAAATTTTTGATTTTCCTATCCCTAAATACTGGGCTAATTGAATAACATCCATAATTTCAGGTAATTTTTCTGAATTCAGGTTTGTTAGCGCTTTATTCTCTTCCATCTTTTACCATCCTGTTTTGTCTTTTCCTTTCGACTGCCATATTATACAATATAAACATATTTTTTGTCAATAGGGCTTCGCAAATCATTATTCCATCTATTGCTGTTTGGTTGTGTTGAGTGCTTTGTTTTAGTTCTTGGGGTTTTTGCTTAACCTTGGTAATTGGAAATAGGTTGGTACCACTTTGCGAAATGATGTGCCTTTTTTCTTGGATGCAATAAGGGCGATTGTGGAAGCTTTTGGAAAGATGAATTTGGTATCCGTTAAAATTTTAGAATCAGGGAATAATGTTTTCAACAATTCTTTATACTTTAACGCGCCTTCGCCTGTAAAAATTACCGGCGTATGTTTAAAAAGGTTTTTAACATCCTTAATATTTTGAAGTTTAGGCGCAATCAATCTTTTAAACTTTGTTCCCTCCGTTTTGTAAAGCGCAATATAAACATTTTCCTGCTGGGCCGGTATTAACGGACAGATAAAAAAAGCTTTCGAAGCTTCTGATTGGCGCGCCAATGCATCCAGCGTGGACACTCCAACCAGAGGAATGTTGTAAATCTGGGACAAAGTTCTGGCAAAAGAAAGGCCTATACGTATTCCTGTAAAACTTCCGGGCCCCGTTGTACAGGCAATTTTTGTAAGTTGTTCAAGTTTAATACCGCGGGTGATTTTATTTAATTGCTGAAACAGTACATCTGAATGCCTTAATTGGTCACTTAGTACAAACACTTCCCTAATTACTGCGCCGCTATTGTCCGTAAGGGCTAAACTAAGGCTTTTTGTTGAAGAATCAATTGCTAAAATCATGTTTTTTTATTATTATTTTTCTTGAGTTATTCCTATGAGTTGAAATTACTATTTCAGTATATTTTTTTGGCAGTGAAGATTCAATTTTTTCAGGCCATTCTATTGCGCAGATATTATTTTCATTCAGGCATTGGTCTAATCCGGATGTAATGAAATCATTCCCGTTTATCCGATACAGGTCCAGGTGGCAGAATTTCCCTTTTTTTAACGAATATTCCTTCATAATTACAAAAGTAGGACTGACAATTATTTTCTTTATACCAAGCCCTTTAGCCAGGCCTTTAGCAAAAGTTGTTTTGCCGGCGCCTAAATCTCCTAAAAGGCAGATAATATCGCCGCCTTTAAGATTATGTGAGAGGTTTGCGGCCATGTTGATTGTTTCATCAGCGCTTTTAGAATAAAAAATGTTTTTATTTGAAGTGCTGGTAGAGTTTTTCTTTTTTGATTTGAATTTCTTTGCCATTTTGATAGTATTTAATGCCGCTGTTTTTATTTTCAACGGTTCCTATGCACCTGTATTTTGGCATGCTTTTTTTTGACGTGAATATCAGTTCATAATCTTCCCCGCCGTAAAGCGCAAAATCGATTGGAGAACCGGAATATCTTTTTAAAGGACTGGAAACCGGAATAGTATCTAAATTGATTTTAGCTCCGGTTTTGCTCATGGCGCAGATAAGGCCGATGGAGTTGGCAAGGCCGTCTGAACAATCTATCATACTGGTGGCGTATTTTGCTATTGTCTGCGCTTCATTAATCCTTACCGGAGGATATAAATGTTTTTTTATCAAATAGTCTGCGGTTTTTTTGTCAGTTTTTTTACCTTTAAGCAATATATCCAGGCCGCCGGCAGAATCACCCAGCGGGCCAGTAACATAGATTTTATCTCCGGGTTTAGCGCCTGAACGCCTTATAATTTTTCCGTTGGTGCCTGTTGCGCCGAACATTGTGATTGCGATGGTAAGTTTGTCTGAAGAGTTTGTATCCCCTCCTAAAATGAATACTTTATATTTTTTGCAAAACTTTTTTAAGCCCTTATAAAAACTGTTTATATCCTCAATTTCAACCCTGCTATCAGGCAAACCAACGCCGATAAGGCAATATATCGGTTCACTCTTGCATCCCATTGATGATAGGTCGCTTAAGTTTATTGCCAGGGATTTATAACCAAGCGCTTCAAACAGCGCAGGCCTGCTTATCAGCGAATCAGCCCAGGATAAGCAAAAATGCACGTCCTCAAACAATAAATCTGTGGTAAAAACGAGTTGTTTGTCAGGAGAGTTTATGACTGCGGCGTCATCGCCGGGGGCAACGATAACTCTTTTTTTATATAAAGAATCTGCCGAGAGCCACCCCAGGATCTTGTTTATAAGATTATATTCGCCATAATTTTTAAGTTTCAAAGGAACTTCAATCCTTTTTTAATTCTTCTTCGCCCTTTTTGGCGTCGTTTTCATCTTTAAGAGTGGTAATGCCTGCAATTACCGACAGAAGGCCGCCGAAAAAAAACATAATAGGCAGAGCTCCTTTCAAAATGATGATAATGTCTGCCAGGCAAAAATTTAAGCCTATCCAGGCAGAAATTGAAACAACCAGCAATCCGATAATCAATGCTAACATGATTTACCCCCCCCCCTTTGAGTTGGACGAAATCCCAAAACCGCTTCATTATTGGTTTTGGGACATTTGATCCTCTGCAATCTGAGCAAACAATTTTGCTCCTGTGATTAATATGCTTTCATCTATATCAAATTCTGCGTGATGTAATGCCGTTGCGGCGCCTTTAAGCTGGGTTCCTATTCTCATGAAACATCCGGGCACAAACTGCAGATATTCAGAAAAATCTTCCGACCCCATAGTTGGTTTTTTAGAAATAACAATTTTGTTTCTTTTGACTACTTTTTTAGCCGACTCAATGCAGTTATCGACATATTTGTTATCGTTGTCTACCACAGGGCATAGATTGAAATATTTAAAGCCGTATTTTAACTTATGTTCAGCGGTTTTTTGTTTTATAATTTCTTCAATGAGTTTTGGCATTTTTCTTCGTTGGATTTCGTCAAGAGTCCTCACGGTTCCGGTCAGTTCTATACTTTCCGGAAAAATATTAGGCCGGGCTCCGCCGTGAACCATACAAACGCTTACAACGGCAGGTGTTGCCGGGTGAATTTTGCGCTGTACAAGCGATTTCAAGGAAACAATCAGTTCACTTGCGGTAAATATTACATCTTTTGCCAGGTAAGGATAAGCGCCGTGCCCTCCCCCGCCGTAAATTTTTAATTCAAATTTATCCGAAGATGCCATCATTTGCCCGTACTTGAAACCAATTGTATTTGTTGGGATTTCCGGGTGCACATGAAGGCCGAAAATGCAGTCAACAGGAGGGTTTTTTAACGCGCCTGCTTTTATTACATCTAGAGCTCCTCCAATCTGTTCTTCATTGGGCTGGAAAATAAGTTTTACAATACAACCACTTTTTTTAAGCTCAGCTTCATTCTGTTTCAGCAAAATTGCCGCGCCGATAAGCATTGCGGTATGAGCGTCATGGCCGCAGGCATGCATCACGCCTTTGTTTTTCGACTGGTAATGTTTTTTTGTTTTTTCTTCTATAGGAAGCGCATCAATGTCCGCTCTGAATGCCACAACTTTCCTAACTTTCTGTCCCTGCGTGTAGGACGGAATATGCGCTATCAGCCCGCTTTGTTTAAGAATTCTTGTTTGTATGCCGTATGATTTTAGGATGGAGTTAATATATTTTGTGGTTTTTATTTCCTGGTTTCCCAGTTCTGGGTTCTGGTGAATCTGTCTTCTGATGGATACCAATTTTTTTTGAAGGTTTTCCATATTGGGTATATTACCTCTTTAGTTTAGAGTTCTTTTTAATGCCTTAGGTATATTCTCAATTATATCACTCGGTGTCATAGCTATTTGTGTTTTTTCTTTTGCTGCCAGGTCGCCAGCCAGGCCGTGGACATATACTGAAACAATTCCTGCGTTCAATAGTTTTTCTTTGCTAGTTGTACCGGCAACCTGGAATATGAAAGCCGCCAAAATCCCGGTAAGCACATCCCCGCTTCCGCCCTTGGCCATGCCGGGGTTTCCTGTAGAATTAATAAAAACTTTTTTACCGTCGCTTACAACAGTCTTGTTACCCTTGAGAACACAAATTACTTTATTCTCTTTGGCGAATTTGAGGGTATTCTCAGCGCGTTTTGATTGTATAATATTCATGCTTAATCTGGTTAACCGGGTTAATTCGCCCGGATGCGGGGTTATAATAATTTCCGCGGCTGATTCTTTTAGTGATTTGGTTTTTCCATTGAGCGCATTAAGGCCGTCAGCATCAATTACGACAGGCAATGCAGCTCTTTTTAGAATTTCAATTACCAGTTTTTGCGTTGAGAAATTAGTTGTTAATCCGGGCCCGACAGCCAGCGTAGTAATTTTGTGCTTCCCGATGAAATTTAAAATTGAATTTAGTGCACTAAAAGACAATGTTCCGTCTTTTGTCTCTTTTAACGGGAGAGTCATTATTTCGGGAAGAGTTCTTTTTGCCGCGGCCGGCTGCTGGTTTTCCGGGACGCCCAAAGTTACTAATCCTGCGCCGCTTCTAACGCATGCATTTGCGCTTAAGACCGCTGCGCCCGTCATGCCTTTAGACCCGGCGAGAATTAAAATATTCCCGTAATCGCCCTTATGTGAACCTGGTTTTCTTTTTTGAATGAGCCTGTTTATAAGGTTTTTGTCTATTTTCTGTGTTTTCACATATTCAATACAGCCAGGGCTACAGCGTAATTTTTTGTGTGGGACAAGGATATACAAATTTTCTTCCGGATTTTATCGAGCCGTTTCGGCAAAACAACTACAGGTTTCCCAAAACTGTCATTTTTAACCGAAATATCCTTATGGGATAATTTCCTGTCTCCCACAGCTTTCCAGATTGCCTCTTTTGCGGCAAACCTTACGGCATAATGCTCGGAGCAGTTTTTTCTCTTGCTGCAATAGTCAATTTCTTCTTTCGAAAATATTTTGTTAAGAAATTTCCTATTTTTGACCAATTTTGCAATTCTGGCTACTTCAATAATGTCAACTCCTGCCTGCATAGAATTAACGTTTGGTCCATTGGAATTTCTTTCTTGCTTTCGGCTGGCCGGGTTTTTTGCGTTCAACTTCCCTGGGGTCTCTTGTCAGCAAGCCGGCATCTTTTAGTTTTCCCCTGAAAGTGCTGTTTACTTTTATCAGCACTCTGGAAATAGCATGCCTTACCGCTTCTGCCTGCCCGCTTAAGCCTCCGCCGGTAACATTGACGGCATAATCGTATTTTTTTGAGTCCAAAATTACATTAAACGGTTTCATGATTTCAGCCCGGTGCTTCTCCATTACGAAATACTTATCCAGTTCTTTCGAGTTGACTTTGATTTTTCCCGACCCGTTGACTGTTTTTACTCTTGCGATCGAAGTTTTTCTTCTTCCTGTGGCCCAAAGGGCTTCGCTTTCCTTGGTTATTTGCGCGTTCTGCGTGTTTTGAGTTACTTCCTGCGGTGTTGTTTCTGGCATTTTTATATCCTCCCGGAATTAGCCTATTTGTGTTAATTGAGCTACGTGTGGATGAGTTTCATCTTTGTATATCTTGAGCCTTTTCAGCATAACATCGCGAAGTTTGTTTTTTGGAAGCATTCCGCTGACTGCGGATACAATTATTTCTTCCGGTTTTTTCGCGAAAATGTTTTTATAGGAAGCATATTTATCTCCTCCGGTATGGCCTGTATGGCGGAAATAAATAAGCTGTTCCGCTTTTTTGCCAGTTACCCGGACCTTGCTTGCATTGATAAGGACAATAAAATCGCCGCAATCAGTATCTTTTGAGTAATCCGGCTTGTGTTTCCCCTGGAGGATTTTAGAAATTTCCGTAGCCATGCGCCCGAGCACCTTATCATTTGCGTCCATTAAGTGCCATTTTCTCTTTACATCAATTACTCTTGGTTGATAAGTCTTTTGCATTTTGTTCCCCTCTCCTTAAATTAATTCTTTCATTTCTTTGACTGCTTTGTAAAGCCCTGTAAATACAGCCTGCGCTACTATAGAAAAGCCAATATTCAAAGTATTCATATTGGGCAGCCTTGCAATCGGTTTTACGTTTTTATAGTCCAGCCCGTGGCCTGCATTTAAAACCAGCCCGAGCTCTATCGCAAGCTCGGCCGCCTGGCGGATTTTTTTAAGTTCCATCTTAATGTTTTTCATTTTTGCGCATTCGGCATATTTGCCGGTATGCAGTTCAACACAATCGGCTCCAACTATTTTGGCTGCTTCAACCTGTTTTTTGTCCGGGTCAATAAACAGGCTTACTACAATGCCTTTTGATTTGAGCCTTGAAACGACTTTTTTTATTCTCTCTTTTTGGGAAAACACATCCAGGCCGCCTTCAGTAGTTAATTCCTCTCTCTTCTCTGGGACCAGGCAAACTTCATCCGGCCTGATTTTTAATGCGAATTTTACTATTGCTTCCGCAACAGACATCTCAAGATTAAGAGGTATTTTCAATTTTTTTCTTAACAGAACTACATCACTGTCCTGAATATGCCTCCGGTCTTCCCTTAAATGTACGGTTATACCATCCGCGCCAGCAGATTCGCATATACCCGCAGCATAAATCGGTTCAGGAAAACCCGCTTTCCTTGCCTGCCGTAAAGTTGCAATATGGTCGATATTTACGCCTAGTTTTACCATGTTACCTTATGTAAAGCCAAAGAAGTACAGCTAAAACGAATGCCAGAAGTTTTAACTGCCAATTGTGTTTAAACCGTTCAAGCATTGGAAGCCTTCTTGTTATTTGGAATAAAAGTTTTTTCCAGTTTTTTTCTGTAAATGTCGCTGAGTTTCTTATGTAAATCGTCAGGATTTATGTTTTGTTCAAGTTTGCCTTCGAGCGCCAGAGAAATATCCCCGGTTTCTTCGGAAACTACAATAACGATAGCATCAGAAATTTCAGATATTCCCAGCGCTGCGCGGTGCCTGGTGCCTATCATCTTTGATGCCACGGGGTTGTCGCTTACAGGAAAAATACAGCCGGCTGAAGTAAGCCTGGAATGCTCGATAATAACAGCGCCGTCATGCAGA
This sequence comes from Elusimicrobiota bacterium, assembly GCA_018816525.1. Lineage (NCBI taxonomy): Bacteria > Pseudomonadati > Elusimicrobiota > Elusimicrobiota bacterium. The sequence continues at coordinate 10,620 of JAHIVV010000048.1, read as the reverse complement.
ATAGATTTTGGGTAAAATATGCTTAAAAGCAATTCGTTGCTTACATCCCCGTTTATCAGGGTTCCTGTTTCAATATAATTCTTAAGGCCGATTTCCTGTTCGATGGCTATCAATGCGCCGATTCTTTTCTGCGACATTTCTTTTACGGCCTGGGCAATCTCTTTAACAACTTTAAGTTCACTTTTGATGAATATTCTTTTAAGCGGCTCGCCGCCTATTTTCGCAAGTACCTGCCTTAATTCCGGCTGAAATACGATTGCAACAATTATTGGCGCGGCAATCCAGAATTTTTCAAGGAGCCAGCTTAAAGTTTTAAAATGGGCCATTTGCCCCACAAAAATTGTCAGCAAAGCAAGTATGACAAAACCCAGGAGTATTTGTACCGCCCTGGTACCCTTTATTAGCAGGATTATTTTATAAAAAATCCAGCTCACTAACAAAATGTCTACAATATTTACTATGTAGTTATTCCAGATCAGGCTCATGCCAATACTCTTTCATTCTTTGTTTTTGTTATTGTTTCAAGCACTTTTAAAAATTGTTTTGTTTCTTTCACGTCGTGCACTCGCAAAACTTTAACTGAGCTGGTGAAAGCCCAGGCACAGGCAGCAAGGCTTCCGTAAAGCCTTTCGCTGGCTGGGAGAGGGCTGTCTTCCGACACGAGTATTTTTCCAATAAACGATTTTCTTGAGGTTCCCAAAACTAAAGGGCAACCGGTTGTGTTGAAGTTTTTTAAGTTACTCATTATTTCCAGATTGTGTTGTGTCGTTTTTCCAAAACCAATCCCAGGGTCAATCAGGATTTTTTCTTTTTTTATCCCGGCAGTTGCTGCGTAATCAATTCTTTTATGAAAAAAATCGTTAATCTCCCTGGAAACATTTGTATATGCCGGATTCAGCTGCATATTTTTCGGAGTTCCTTTAATGTGCATGATTATTACGTGCACGTTTCTTTCAGAAACAAGTTTCGCCATGCCGGCGCTGAAAGTCAGGCCGGATATGTCGTTTACAACCGCAGCCCCAGAGTCAATGGCAGCATTCGCTACTGATGATTTATAGGTGTCTACGGAAATTATCGTATCTTTGAATTGTTTGGCAATTCGTTCTATAACCGGAACAATCCTTTTGATTTCCTCATTTTCATCAACAGCTTCTGCGCCGGGCCTGGTGGATTCGCCGCCGATATCAATGATATCCGCGCCTTGCGCGACCATTTCCTGGGAATGATTGAGAGCATTGTCCAACAAATTATATTTTCCACCGTCAAAAAATGAATCGGGGGTTACATTCAAGACTCCCATAATTAAAGGCCTGTCAGAATTTAAAAGATCATTTAATGTCATTTCTTGATTAAACTCAATGCTTCAGCCCTGGTTTTTGCGTCTTTCAAGAAAGTGCCTCTTACTGCGGATGTCACAATTGTTGTGCCTGGTTTCTTTACGCCTCTCATGGAAAAACAAAGATGCTCCGCCTCTGCGATTACGAGTACTCCCAAGGGTTTTGCGAGTTTCACAAGCGTATCAGCAATGTGTTTTGTTATCCTTTCCTGAAGTTGCAGCCTTCTTGAATACATTTCTACCAGCCGGGCAAGTTTTGAAATTCCCAACAGGCGTTTTTTATGAGGTATATAAGCAATATGAATTTTACCGTAGAAAGGCAGAAGGTGATGCTCGCACAGCGAGTAGAAAGGAATATTTTTTATCAGGACTATTTCGTCATATTGTTCTTCTTCGTAGTAGATTGAAAGTACTTCTTCGGCTTTCTGGGATTGCCCGCTTAGGGCTTCAACATAGAAATTGCTTACGCGTTTCGGCGTGTCTTTTAATCCCTCTCTGTCAGGATTTTCGCCTATGGCGATGAGCAGTTCTCTTATAGCTTTTGCCACTCTGGGCTTATCAATTTGCTGTTTGCGTTGTTCCATTTGTTATTTCTTCACCCTTAATTATTTTTTCGACTTCTTCAGAGTCCAGAATTTCTTTTTCAATTAATTTTTCAGCCAATCGTTTTAATGTTCCCATGTTCTGCTCAAGCAGGTTTTTTGCCCTGCCTTCGCATTCAGAAATTATTCTCTTTATTTCTTCATCGATGATTTGGGCGGTATTTTCGGAATATTGGCGTTCTCTCTGAACAATGTCCCTGCCCAGGAAAGTTTCTTCTTCGCGTTTTCTTAACGTAAGAGAACCGAGCTTCTGGCTCATTCCGTATTCACAAACCATTTTTGTGGCTATTTCTGTTGCTTTTATCAGGTCATTCTGCGACCCTGTAGTTTGTTCGTTGAATACAAGTATTTCGGCCATTCTTCCGCCAAGCATAGCAGCCAGCCGTGCAAGTATTTCAGTTTTTGTTACCAGATACCTGTCTTCAATCGGCAGCTGCAGCGTGTAGCCCAGAGCGGGTCCTCTTGGGATTATTGAAACTTTATGTACCGGGTCTGATTCCGGAATAAGTTTTGCAATCAAGGCGTGCCCTGATTCGTGGTAGGCTATGATCTTTTTTTCTCTGTCTGAAATCATTCTGGATTTTCTTTCCGGCCCGGCAATTACCCTGTCAATGGCTTCTTCAAGCTCGGTCATTTCAACGCCGGTTTTATTTTTTCTTGCGGCTAATAGCGCCGCTTCATTTACAAGATTCGCCAGGTCAGCGCCCACAAATCCGGGTGTCCTTCTTGCAATAACGTTCAGGTCGACAGCTTTTTCAAATTTTATGTTTTTTGCGTGAACTTCCAGGATTTGCTGCCTGCCTTTGAGGTCGGGTGTCGGAACAACTACATGGCGGTCAAACCTGCCGGGCCTCATCAATGCCGGATCCAGTACATCAGGCCTGTTTGTTGCGGCAATAAGAATTACACCTTCTTTTGTGTCAAAACCGTCCATTTCTACAAGCAGTTGGTTTAATGTCTGTTCCCTTTCATCGTGGCCTCCGCCGATACCGGAGAACCTGTGCCTGCCGACTGCGTCAAGCTCGTCGATAAAAAGCAGGCAGGGCGCGCTTTTGCGGCCTTGTTCAAAAAGGTCTCTTACCCGGCTGGCGCCTACACCTACAAACATTTCAACAAATTCACTTCCGCTTGATGAGAAGAAGGGAACACCGGCCTCGCCGGCAACTGCTTTTGCAAGCATAGTTTTTCCGGTACCCGGCGCTCCGTATAAAATTACGCCTTTGGGTATTTTCCCTCCCAGCTTTTGAAACTTTGCCGGGTCTTTTAAAAACTCAATTATTTCTTTAAGTTCTTCCTTCGCTTCATCGCATCCTGCAACATCGGCGAAAGTAACTTTGGTTTTCTTAACGCCCTGCATTTTTGCTTTGCTTCTTCCGAATGCAAGCACCTGCTTGCCCCCGCCCTGCATCTGGCGCATAACAAAATAGTAGAGAGCAACAAACAGTATTATCCAGCCGACATTGCTTAAAATTGCAATCAACAAAGTATGCTCATTTTCAGCGGAATATTTTACATTGTTTGCTTCAAGTTCTTCTACAAGTTTTGGGTCGTTTACGGGCAAGGTTTTGAATAAAACTTCCTTGCCTTTGTCCGAAAGATAGGCGCCCCTGATGAGGTCGCTCTTTATTTTTACGTCTTTAATCTGATTGTTTTTTATTAGAACCCTGAATTGTGAATAGGGGATTTCTTCTTCTGCCTGCATCATTGATAACGGTTTTAGAAGCATAAAAAGCCCGAAGAAAACCAATACCCAGATGAAAAGCCCTTTAAAAACATTTTTATTTTTCATTTTTGTGTTTTCTTAAAAACAAGATCGTCCCCTTTTCGTTCGATTGAAATATTTTTCAGTATTATTTTGTTCTTGCCGCCTTTGGCGGAAGCCAAAAACTGAAATATCTCTTGAATGGATTTTGAATAGTCCTGAATGTTTAATTTAGACAGGATGCTTTTCAGAAGTTTCCATCTCAGGTATGGATTATACTTAAAAAACGTTTTTAAATCAAGCGTTACGTAATTATAATTAAGCCTAACCGCGGCTTTTTGAGCTGTTTCGGCAATTTTATCAAAATAGGTTTCTTTTAAATCTGAATATTTTGAAAGGTTTGCAAAATGTTCGAATACCTGCCGGTTAATTTTTAAAAGTTTTGGTAAAATCTCGTGCCTGATTAAATTTCTGGAGAAATTTACATCTTTATTGGAGCTGTCAAAGCAGTATTTAATGTGCCTGTCTTTTAAGTAGGCAAGGATTTCCTGTTTTTTTAAAGAAAGCAGGGGCCGGATTATTAGAATATCCTTGCCGGTGAGCTGTCTTTTTACGGGAATTGCTGTTATTCCCTCCTCGCACCTGGACCTTACGAGGTTTAACAAAACTGTTTCAGCAAGATCGTCCAGAGTGTGCCCTGTTGCGATTACGTTATAGCCGTTATGATTTGCGATTTCGGCCAACGCGCCGTATCTTACTTTTCTGGCTTCAGATTCTACCCCGGATTTGGATTTTTTTATCCTGACACTTTCGATGTAAACAGGCAATTTTAAATTAACGCCGGTTTTTAAAATAAATTTTACTTCATTTTTTACTTCATTCGGCCTTAGGTTATGGTTAATATAGGCAATTCCCAGGTTAAAGCCGAGTTTTTTCCTGAGAGTTAAAAGCAGGTTAAGCATGCAGACGGAATCAGGCCCGCAGGAAACGGCCGCCAGAATTTTGTCTGTAGGTTTGATGAGTTGGTTTTCACGAACGTGTGCCAGGAATTTTTCGTAGATTAGTTTCATAAAAGAAATGGAGCCAAAGGGATTTGAACCCTCAGCCTCTGCGTTGCGAACGCAGCGCTCTCCCAGTTGAGCTATGGCCCCATTATTTGAAATTGTAAGGATATCTAAAGACGCCTTTTTCGGTTATTATTGCAGTTATCAATTTCGAGGGTGTAACATCAAATGCAGGATGGCGGACTTTTATATTTTTTGGAGCAATGCATTTATCTCCTATGTTTGTAACTTCGTCCCAGGAACGTTCTTCTATAGGTATTTCTCTTCCTGTTTTCTTACCTGTGTCGATTGTTGAACCGGGTGCTGCAACATAAAAAGGAACGTTGTGGTATTTTGCAAGTATGGAAAGCGAATACGTGCCAATTTTATTAGCTGTATCGCCATTTGTTGTGATTCTGTCAGCGCCTACGACAATGGCTTTTACATTTTCGGTTTTCATGATATAGCCGGCCATGTTGTCGGTTATCAATGTAACGGGAATATTCTGTTGTTTAAATTCCCAGGTGGTTAACCTGGCGCCCTGCAGGTAAGGCCTGGTTTCATCAGCGTAAACCATTTTTACTTTTTTCTGCCTGTAGGCTTCAGTTATTACTCCGACTGCCGTGCCGATACCCCCGGTTGCCAGCGCCCCGGCATTGCAGTGGGTAATTACGTTTGTATTTTTTTTGAATAGTTTTGCGCCGAATTTACTTATTTTCTTGTTCATTTCTATATCTTCCGCCCAGATATTAAGCGCTTCTTTCTCGGCAGATTTTTGCACGAATGTGATTTTTTCTTTTTCTGTTTTGAACTTTTCGGGTGCAATTGCTATGAATTCCGAAATTTTTTCTTTCATCCTCTCAACGGCCCAGGAAAGGTTTACAGCAGTGGGCCTGGATTTCTTTAACGCTTCACCGGCTTTAAACGTATATTTTAAAAGTTCAGCGGTATTTTTGAATTTTTTTTCATTACAAGCCAGAGCCATGCCGAAAGCGGCGGTTATGCCGATAGCCGGAGCGCCCCTGACTACCATATTTTTGATGGCGGCTGCGGCCTGCTGATGGTTTCCTGCCCTGACGTAAATTATATCCTGAGGCAATTGTTTCTGATCAATCAGGAACAAGTTAGAATTTTTCCAGTAAAAAGGCCTAATGTTTTTCATTTGTTTCTTTCAATTTACGGAATGGTTTCGAGCGATTGATGCAGTTCTTCTTCGCTGCGGCCTTCTATTTCGATAATTTTTTCTCTGCCGCGATGGCCGCGCCTTAGGAAAATTTTCGATTGTTTCACTTCAAAAAACTCTGCTAGAAATTTAATCAGCAGTTTGTTTGCCTTGTCTTCCACGGCAGGAGCATGAATTTTAACCCTGAGGATAGAACCAAGCCGTGATACAATCTCCGTTTTCTTTGAATTTGGTATCACGCGGACTTTGATAATCATACGGGTTTAAACCCCCTAATAAATTGCTGGCTTTTTTAGCCGGCTATTTTGTAAGTTCTTTTGAGCGTTTTTTTGCGCATTTAACGGCTTCAAGAACTATAGTTTTCAATTTTTTTGCTTCAAAATATTTAATCGCCTGCTCGGTTGTTCCGCCGGGCGAAGTTACTCTCTGCCTGAGAAGTTCTGGCGCTTCGCCAGAGCTTCTTAACATTTTGCTTGCGCCGAATAAAGTCTGTATAACAAGAGTTTTGGCTGTGGTTTTGTCTAACCCCATCTTTTCAGCAGCTTTTATCATTGACTCAGCAAAATAAAACAAGTAAGCCGGGCCTGATCCTGAAATTGAAGTAACCGTATCAAAGTGTTTCTCAGACAAAACTATTGTTTTACCCGCACAACTAAATAGGGTGGCCGCACGATTTGAATTATTTTTGGATGCGTATTTGCCGGCACAAAGAGCCGCCATGCCTTCTCTTACGAATACCGGCGTATTCGGCATTGTGCGGATAACCGGCACTTTGCCAAGAAATTTTTCAATAAATGAGGTGCTTATCCCTGCGGCTACTGAAACAACAGTCTGTTTTTTTGTTATTTTACCGGATAGTCCAGCCAGTAAATCAGGCATTTGTTGAGGTTTAACTGCAATCACTAGGATGTCGTACGAACCAATGTTTTTTGGAGAAATGGATATCCCATACTTTTTTGAAAGATAGCTTAATCTCTCTTTTCTGATATCTGTTGCAGTTATCCTGTGTTTCAAAAAGCTGTTTGAATTAATGAGTCCGGAAATAATCGATTCTGCCATGTTCCCGGCGCCTAAAAAGAGTATTTTGTCAGTTTTCATTTATAAAGCGCTGTGCCGATTCTAACCATATTTGAGCCTTCTTCAATTGCCGCTTCAAAGTCGTTCGACATGCCCATTGAAAGAATCGGGGTCTTTGAATAAGGTTCATTTAACAAGTGCTTGATGTCATCCATCGTTCTTTTTGCTTTGTTAAAGTATGGCCTTGCTTTTTCAGGATCTTCGAAAAATGGAGCCATTGTCATTATTCCGCAAAAAACGACGTTTTTTAGCTCAGGAATAATATCAAGTAATGCTTTAATATTATCTTCAAAAATACCGAATTTTGATGGTTCTTCAGATACTTTAATTTCAATTAGACACTTAATGTTTTTCTTTAACTTTTGTGCTTGTTTATTTATCTCTTTTGCCAGGTTCGGGCTGTCAACAGATTGTATAAAATCAAACAATTCTACGGCTTTTTTTGCCTTATTTGATTGCAAGTGGCCTATCATGTGCCAGCTGGTGTTTAGCGGAAGGCAATCAGTCTTCGAAGCCGAAGAAAGCGCTTCAAATTTTGTAGTTGCGGACTGAATACGATTCTCCCCAATATTTTTAACACCAAGGCCTATTAATTCTTCAATTTTGTCAATTTCTACCGTCTTAGTGACAGCGACAAGTGTGATTTCATCTACTTTCCTACCTGTTTTTTGAGCAGATTTAGCTATTTTTTCGCGTATTTGGTTAAGATTATCACTAATCACTATCTTATTACTATAGCAAAAAAACAAGAAGAAGTAAAGGTGAGGCCGACTACAACTAGTAAACAAAGAGGTATAATGTAACTGCAAATCAAACCTGGGGATGGGTCAAAAGTGGATTATTTCTCCGTGCCAATTTTTAATACCGCATAAGTTTTTAAATTTTTGACTTCTATTTTTTTGGTTTTTTTGTTTATATTTACTGTAACATCCTTTTCCGGAGAAAATATCTCCGCGTTTTTATAAGCTCCGTTCCAGGTTATTTCTGCATTGCACTTTTTATTGTTTTCGTAATTTAACAGATGCAAAAAGTAAATATCGTCTTTTTTGTAAATGTCGGCTGTAACAAATATTTTTGACTTAACCGTAAATAACTTTTTCCGAAGGCCCAGCTGTTTTGTAATTGCATCAACCATTTTTTTTGCTTTTGGCGGATAGTACGTATTCAACAGCCATTTATTCGGCCTGAAATCGAACCCTTTTTTAAAATCCAGCTTTTCGGGCGCATCCTCAAGCCATAAAGCATTTTCATTATCCTTCAAGTTATCCAACACACCGGTTTTTCTTTTAAGAAAATATTCATCATGAGCACAAGATTCACCGGTAAAAATAATTTTCCCGCCTTTCGGGCCTTCCAGGAATTTTTCTAATGCTTCCAACTCCGCATTTTTCATCAAGCGGACATCAGGAACAATCAACAAATCTATATTTTGAAGCAATTCAGGCTTTTCTCCATAAACGAAAGAAAAAGGAATTTTATTTTGCAACAGAATTTGCTGTAAGCCCTGCAAGGAATTCCAGCAATGGTTAAAATCAGCCGTTATGCTTTCCCTGTTATAATATATGCCTGCCTGGGAAGCATGTTTTACATTATCATATAAACCAGGATGCTGTTCTAAAAACTTAGCCACATCTCTTTGAGGGTTCAAGTATTCCGGGCGTTCGTATAGCGCAGACTTCCCATCGTTATCCAGGCGCATTCCCCAGGTTGAAGCAGCACAATGCCCGCCGAACGCCAGGCCTTCGCATAATGATAACATTACTTCATTGCTGTCATTGGGAAACCTGTAACTGCCGTTTTTGTTTAAATGATGGTGCGAGGCATATACCTTGAAACCACTGGCATTGCCGTGCTGGTAAATTTCCGATTGATGCCGTATGGAATTTCTCAGGCTTTGAGGGAAGAGAAGATTTTCTGCGCAGACTAAATCGTGTGTTTCGCCAAGATCCGGTATGTAAATATTCACATAAGATACCTGGTCGGATCTTCTGCCTATGGTAGGGTTGCCGCCAAAAATTGCGCCTTCCTTTGTACTTTTTACTTTATCGCGTATTAATTTTATCATCTTCTGGCGCTGTATCTGGCGGAACTTTATCATCTCCATCCACAGGGGATCGTTACATATATAATTCCGGGCTGAAGGAAATTGAACACCTTCCAGCGAAGAAATACCAAAAACCATTTTGCATTTTTCCCGGGAATATGTTTCTTTAAGATACTCCCTGAACTGCTCCAGGCATCTCTGGCAATAACAGCCTTTATAATAATCATTATCCAGGCGGATTCCGTCTAAATCACAGTAATTTAACCCAAGTTCAACGCCGTCCAGATAGTATTTTTGTACTTCGGGATAGGAGAAACATAATACATTCCGGTCATACGTAGATGCGTATTTGTAAGGTTTGCCGTATTCATCTATCTGAAGCATTGATTGCAATTCAGGATAATCCAGAAAAAAAGTTTCTGATTGAATTGAAAAAAACTGGAAATACCCCAGAACTTTTATTCCAGCTTTATGCGCATTTTCCACAAATAATTTAGTGCGTTCTATTTCTTCCCTCTCGCTTTTTAATCCGAAACCGTATAAAAAGTGAGTTTCCAGCAGGTTATAGCCTGCATCTGCTATTTTTTTGAGTTCTTCGTAGGTATGCATCCTTTCATACCACTCTTCAAAAATATGGCCGCCAATATCAACTGTATTCAAAACCTTTATTCTTGTCCTGCGCCCATACTGTAAAGTATAATGAAACCCCATGATAAAACATTTTGGCCCGCTGTTAGTAATCATAATTACCCCTTTTTTAATTGTTTATCCAGAAACGAATATATTTTTTTTGCCAGAAAATTAAGGAATCATACAAGTTTACATTCCCATAAGTAGCAGGCCCGCCTCGGGTTATCGGATTCTGCTACATAAATAGTTTTTTTGTCAACTATCGCGATATCGTGCGACCTGTGGCATCCAATCCCGCCCGGTTCTTTAATCTCACCGAGAATATTAAACGATCTTTTTGAACGGTCATAAGTGAAAAGAAAACTCTTCCCATCATCTCCGCCGATTCCATAAATCAAATTATCACTGCCTATTTCCAGGCCCGGCATCCTTCCTTCGGCAAAAGGTTTGCCTAAAAACTCAATTTTTAATTTTTCCGGGTCTAATCTTACAAGCGCGCCGTCGGTTATCCCAATGTAAATAAAACCGTCCCCACCGTTAATCATAGTGTCTACAGGGCCCGCGCCGGCATACATTGTGCCGCCGGTAGCATTGGGTATGTTAAAATCAAAAAATTCCACTTTGTTAGCGTCAGGGTCATAACGGTAAAATTTATGGTGGCGCTGGTGCCACGTTCCCCAGAACCTGCCTTTGTCATCCAGGGCTGATATATGAGTAATGCTTCCCATAAACCCAATGTTTGTTACTTTCCTGGTGTCAATATCAAAACGTATTAAATTAAAATTCGGATAGGTCATCGCATAAATTATCCGCCGCTTCATATCCAGGGTGATTGTCTGTATGTAATTGTGCGGAAAAGGGGCAGCCAGGGTCTCGTATTTCTTTGATTCAATATCATAGGAAAAGATCCTGCCGCCTTTAGCATCCATATATAAGGAAGCGTCATGCAGGCAGGCGGTGGCGGTATAAATGGTTTTATTGCCGTCAAAAGTAAGAGAACGGT